>JAKAMP010000553.1 GCA_021812865.1 Bacteroidota bacterium
TGCGGAGTTTGTTTGTTTGCTTTTTCCCAAAGGCAGTTCTTGCACTGCCATGAATACTAATTGATTTCATGTGATAACAATTTTACATTGTGCTACTCAGAACTGCCCAATAGGTGGGCTGCAGTTCCCCATTACACAATTGTTATTAAACAATAAATTTTCGAGGGTGCAAATATATGATTAAAAAATAAAATTAGAGCTTATCGACTGAAAATTATACACTTTATTGATTACATCAGCGAAAATATCAGCGATGGAGAGCACTTTAATTTTATCGGATTTCTGTCGGAGGGGGATGCTGTCGGTTACGATAACCTCTGCAATTCTAGATTCCTCTATGCGCTCATATGCCGGACCTGAGAGAACGGGGTGAGTAGCCACCACCCGGACGCTCCTGGCGCCCTCGTTGAGCATCATATCGGCTGCGAGGCAAATGGTACCGGCGGTATCAATGATGTCGTCAACGATCACTACATTTTTTCCGCGAATGTCGCCGATCACCCTGATCTCATCTACATAATTGGCCTTTTTGCGCAGTTTGTAACAGATTACCATCTCGGTTTTAAGGAAACGGGAATATGCGTTGGCACGTTTTGTCCCTCCCATATCGGGCGCAGCAATCACCAGGTCGGTGAGATTTAGGTTCTGAATATAAGGAACGAAAAGGGATGATGCATACAAATGGTCTACAGGGATATTGAAGAATCCCTGGATCTGGTCGGCGTGCAGGTCCATGGTCATTACCCGGTCCACACCGGCTGCCTGCAGAAGGTCGGCTACCAGCTTGGCGCCAATGGCCGAACGTGGCCTGTCCTTGCGATCCTGCCTGGCAAACCCGAAATATGGGATCACAGCTACCACATTGTATGCGGAAGCCCTCTTGGCAGCATCGATCAGCAAAAGCAATTCAAAAAGGTTCTCGGTGGGCGGATAAGTCGATTGGATGATAAATACCGTACAACCTCTCACCGATTCAAGGTATGAGGGCTGAAATTCACCATCGCTGAACCTCAACACATTGGTTTGTCCCAAAGGTTGACCAAAACTCCTGGCAATGCCTTCAGCCAGGTTTCTAGAAGCGGTACCGGAAAAAAACTTGATCGAGGAGTTTGGCTTCATGGATCAATGATTTATTAAGGACTTCCAAAGAATGCGCAAATGTAGAAAATTCGACCCGAAATTGAAATGAATGTTAATTAATTTTGAACTGGCTGTTTGTAACTTCAATGAAGGAAAGGATTTCCTCCCTGCCTGCCCGGGTTTCGGAAGAAGAAAGAAAATACTGCGGCAGTTCTTCCCAGTTCTGGCTTAATGCCTGCATGAATCCTTTCACGTTCCGGTTCACCTGCCTCATCGCTTCTTTGTCTGTTTTCGTGAATATGATCACGAACGGAACCCCGTTTTCTCCCAGCCAGTCAATGAATTCCATGTCGGCTTTCTGAGGCTCAAGCCTTGAATCAATCAGTACGAATACACACATGAGTTGATCCCTCTTCAGAAGGTAGTTTCGTACCATCCGGTCAATCCGTTCCCTTTCTGTATGCGAAAGTCGTGCAAACCCGTAGCCGGGAAGATCCACCAGGTACCAGCTCTCATTGACTATAAAGTGATTGATCAGTTTGGTTTTCCCCGGCGTGGAGGAGGTTTTGGCCAGCTTGCGCTGATTGCAGAGCATATTGATGAGCGACGACTTTCCAACATTGGACCGGCCAATAAAGGCATATTCAGGCCTGTTGTCCATTGTAAGCACACTCAGGTCGGGGCCACTCGAAACAAATCTCGCTGTTTTTACCTGCATATGATGATTTCAGGGAGCATACACTTCCAGAACACGCATGGATTCATGAGGAACCAGCTCAATTCCTTCGAATTCAGCCGGAATCAGTACCGTTTCGCCCATTTTCAAGGAGGTAAGCTGACCGTTATACACAATTTCCCCTTTCCCTTCCGTGCAGATCAGGATAACGAATGAATCGACAGCATAATAATCGCGCGTCAAAGGCTTATCAAAGGCGAGCAATCCGGTAACAAAGTAATCCGAGGTAATCAGGGGGGTAAGGTCATTGCTCACAACGGAATAATTGGTCTTGTAAGAATCGTAATGCTTAAAGTCAATAGCATCAAGGGCCAGGTCGTTATGGAGTTCGCGGGGATTACCCTGGTCGTCGACCCTGTTCCAGTCGAATATTCGGTAGGTGATGTCCGAGGTCTGCTGAATCTCAGCCAGGAGAATTCCCTTGCGTAACGCATGGACACGGCCATGCGGAATGAAATACACATCCCCTTTCTGCACCTTTTCCTCGTTGAGAATATCCAGTATTTTGCCTTCATCAAACGCTTTCTGGTATTCTTCCTTTGTCAGCTCACGGTTGAATCCCGAAAACAGGGTAGAACCCGGTTCTGCATCGAGTACATACCACATTTCGGTTTTTCCGTAGGCCTTATGCTTTTTCAGGGCTATGTCATCGCCCGGATGCACCTGGATGGACAAATCCTGGTTG
>JAKAMP010000038.1 GCA_021812865.1 Bacteroidota bacterium
CTCGTGCAAAAGGGCATTATCGGAAAGGTTCAGAAAATCAACGCATACGTGGGTGGACCTCCCACTCCCTACAACCTTCCCCAGGAGCCAATACCGGACGACCTGAACTGGGATATCTGGCTGGGCCCCAATCCCTATGTGCATTACAACCACGAGCTCGATCCACCAATCAGTCTCGATCCTCCGAAGGACGAAGACATATGGGGGGCATGGCGCTGGTATAAAGAAACCGGCGGTGGCTTCACCACCGACTGGGGCGCTCATATGTTCGATATCGCCCAGTGGGGACTCGGCATGGATCATAGCGGACCGGTGGAGATTACCCCTCCCGGCTACCAGGATGCTAAATTTCTTACCTACAAGTATGCCAACGGCGTGGTCATGACCGAAGAGCCATTCGATGAAAAACTGACCAAGGGCGTCAAATTCTGGGGCGCCAAGGGCTGGATCGAAGTAGCCAGGGGATATTTCAATGCCTCCGATCCAAAACTGATCAAAAAGGACGATAAAAAGGATACCGGACCATACGAAACCAAGATTCCTCACCAGGTGAACTTCATCGAGTCAGTGAGAAAAAGAAAAGACCCTGTGGTTCCTGTTGAAATTGGTCATCGCAGCTGCACCGTGTGCAACCTCGGAAACATTGCCTACGATCTGGGCCGCACCATTCATTGGGATCCCAAAGCACAAGTGTTCGTGAACGATCCTGAAGCCGACAAGCACATCCAGCGCGTGTACCGCGAAGGCTATATACTTCCCTCATCATACTGTACATCTAAAATCAGGGGCCAGCAACCCCTGATTTTATCTTTTGAAGGCAAAAGAAACCAATTACAAATCAACAAGAAATATTAATAAGTTATTAATAAGCAATAATTTATCTCAAATAACCAAACACTAATCCCAAAATGAAATCCCGTTCCATCCTCTTCATCCTGGTTGTCCTCATGGCAACCTTTCAGGCATTCACGCAGGAATCAGGCCGGGTCATTCTAACCCCAAAACCTGGTCCCGAACCCCGCATCCATGGCGCAAGAATCTTCGGCGTCCGCCCCGGATCGCCCTTTCTCTTCACCATCCCCGCCACGGGCACAAGACCGATGAAGTATGAGGCGGTTGACCTGCCTGCCGGACTGAGCATCAACAGCGACAACGGACAGATCACCGGATCGCTCGCTAAAAAGGGCGCCTATCGTGTCACCTTCAGGGTTACCAATGCCTATGGTAAAGCAGAAAGGGACTTTAGGATCGTGTGCGGCGATACCATCGCCCTTACTCCGCACATGGGATGGAACAGCTGGTATGTATGGGAAAACCACGTAACGGAAAAGATCATGAAGGATGCTGCCGATGCCATGGTCTCAACCGGACTGGCCGATCATGGCTTTATGTATGTGAACATCGACGACTGCTGGGCTATGAAAGCAGGGTCAAAGGATAGTTTATTGATCGGACCTGGCCGGGATTCGCTGGGAAGAATCAATTCCAATGGTCGTTTCCCCGATATGAAGGGACTTACCGCGTATATTCATGCAAAGGGATTGAAAGCCGGCATTTATACCTCGCCCGGACCCACCACCTGCGCCGGTCATACGGGATCATACATGCATGAGGCCTCCGACGTAAAACGGTTCATCGAATGGGGCTTCGATTTTCTCAAATACGACTGGTGCTCCTATGGCAACTATGCAAAAGACACCACCCTCGCTGAATATGAGAAACCGTATATCCTCATGGGCCATATCCTGAAGAAACAGCGCCGCGATATCGTGCTGAACCTTTGCCAGTACGGTATGGCCGATGTATGGAATTGGGGCAGGGAAGTGGGAGGCAATAGCTGGCGCACGGCGGGCGACCTGGGCGGATCATTCGACGATATCGGCAAGGCCTTGTTCCGCGATGGATTCGACCTCTATGCACAAAGAAACCTCCAGCGTTATTGCGGCCCCGGTGCCTGGAACGATCCCGATTACCTTCTGATTGGAAACCTGAGCAACTGGAAGGGACAGATCGTCCCCACGCCACTCACCCCCGATGAACAGTATACCCAGGTATCCCTGTGGTGCCTCCTGGCTGCCCCGCTGATCCTGAGCGGCGACATTACCCGTCTCGACGAATTCACCCTTTCGCTTCTTACCAATAACGAAGTGCTCGATGTGGATCAGGATCCGCTGGGAAAAGGTGGCTACAGAATCTCTAAAACAGGCGACCTCGAGGTATGGGCTAAACCCATGGAGGATGGCTCCTGGGCGGTGGGCCTGTTCAACCGGGGCGAGACCAGGGCAAATGTAAGCCTGCACTGGAATGACCTCAAAATAAAAGGAAGACAGAAGGTAAGAGACCTTTGGAGACAAAAAGACCTGGGCGTGTTCGAACAGTCCTTCTCCTCCGAGGTCCGTCCCCACGGTGTAATCATGGTCCGTCTTTGTAAAGAGTTGTAATTCATGTAGATAGGATATCAAGCCTCAAACTTTAAACTTCAAACCTTAAACTCTTAAGCTTTTACCCTACTTAGAAACCCCATCAATCGGGAATATCAAACGCAAGGTAACATTCCTGCCCATATCATAAATGCCGCTGTGACCCGTTGGGTTGCCCGGGTATGGTTCCATATATTTTAACCGGCTCAGGTGCGACTGATAGGCAACATTGGTGAGGTTATCTACGGCTAATACGATGCTTACTATTGTCCGGTTATTTTTGCTGGCGATATCTCCTCCGATGGCTGCATTCAGCAACGTATAACCCGGTGTGGGCGTTTCAGTCTGTCCGGCCAGGTAAACCCTGTTTTGAGTGGCATAATGGTCCAAAAAGACCTTCGCGTAGAGGTAAGGAATATGATGGATTTTTTTTCGCATGTCCGCCCGCAGTTCAGAATGAAAATGCAGCGGCGGAATAAAGGGCAGATACCGTGAACTGTCGTTGATCAACACCCCGTTCCCTCCAAGGTTTGCAGCATATACCACCGATACCGAATTTTCGAAATGAATCCAGTCCAGCGGATGGGGATGGATATCGAGCATGGCTTCTCCTCCGTACAAGCGGGCGTGCGACTGCACAAAGCGAAAGGTTTCATTCCCCGGGACAATGATGCTGTCTGTCCCCATATGATTTAAAAGCTTCTGGTTAAATATGTAATGGCTGATGTCGTTCCGGAAAATGGAAACACTGCCTTCAACATGGTAGGCTGAATACTCGATTCCCAGGTCTTCCTGAAGACTGAATTCCGGATTGAAGGCCAGGTTGCCCATCTGGTATATGTTCGTGCCCGGGTGGATACCATTGGCCGAAATTTCAGCAATGTTGGGCGCCCTGAATCCCCTGGCAATATTCGCTTTCAGCATTAACCGGCTGGAAACAGCCCAGGTGAACCCAAAGCTGCCGCTCAGTCCGGAATAATTATGACGGAATGCATTGAAAAGTCTTGTAGCACCTGCAGTGGTGCCAACATTCACCGGTATTTCAAACCCGGTTGCCGGATCTGTAGTGACATCCAACGCATAATTCCTGAACATCCTCGAATCATATCTCAGTCCGGCGCTGAAATCCAGCTTATCCATCGATTTCTTTATGAAAACAAAGGGTCCTGCATCAAACTCTCTGTAATCGGGAATGATGAACTCCGTACCATGGTTGCTGTTAAGCTGCAGCATCCCGTTGATGCCGAAAGCGGCTTCCCAATTGTTCTTCTCCGGAAGGTAAGTTTTTACATCATAAGTAAAGGTGTTGAGCAGGAGAGAAAGTCCAGGCTGATCAGGATATTGAGGATGACTGAACTCCTGCCTGATGTTCCGCTGATAACCCAGGGTGATAGCCAGTTTGTAACCATCGAGGATCAGGTTGCTTGATGAGACCACCCGATAGTGCTGAATATGCTGGTGCAGCGTGGCTATACGATAAGTGGTAAGATCAGAGGTAGGCACAATCTGTCTGCTGGTGTCTGCATCGGTGATCTGCCGGGTGAATTGCCTGGTGGCAGAATCCCTCGATCCATCGGGAACCTCCTGCAGATCGTTGAACATGTCCATGGTGAGGTGCGAATAACCCCAGTTCCTGTTCAGGCCGATTCTGGCCGAACCATCGGTCTCATTAAAGGCGGTTCCGTAGACCCTCCCGTCAAATTTATTCCAATAGTTGGTGGCCTGCTTATGCGAAAGCCGTCCATCCCAGATAAACCCGTCGGCATTGCCTGCCAGCGCAAGTGAACTGCCAATCATCCGGTTATTGCTCTGATATTCCGTAAGCGCCTCGCCTTTGATGACGCCGGAGGGCAGGGGAGGGGCTGTTAGCAGGTTCACCACCCCGGCCAGCGCATCCGGTCCATATATGAGGCTGGCAGGCCCTTTGATAACTTCTGCCCTGGCAATGTTGTACTCATCGATTTCTTCTCCATGCTCATCACCCCATTGCTGACCTTCCTGCCGTACCCCGTCGTACAGGGTCAGTACACGGTTGTAGCCCAGTCCCCTGATAAAAGGCTTGGAAATATTGGGACCTGTACTTACGGCCGATACGCCGGGCAGAACCGTCAGGGCGTTGATGATGTTTGTTCCGGACGACTGGTCAATTTGATTCATATCGATGGCAGCAATGGGTACGGGGCTTTTCCTGATCTCCGAGGGGCGGGAAGAGCCGGTTACCACTACGGCATTCATCTCCGTGGCTGCCTGGTGCAGCTGAAAGTCAATTACACCGGCCTGCGCCAGGTCGAGGGGCTTGAATATCGTGGCGTATCCAATAAAACTTACCTGCACCAGCACTTTTGTACGCGGCAGATGTTTGATCAGATAACGGCCGTCGGCCTGCGTCATAGCTCCCGATTTCAGATCGGGCAGGTAAACAAAGACCCCTGGCAAGGCTTCACCGCTCTGGGCATCGGTAACGATCCCCGAAAGGGAGGTGACGGTGGTGGTATCAGTAACAGGAGTAGTTTGGATGGTGGATAATGCAAACAATGCAGCAATAAATGATATGCTCATAAATCATTCCGGAATTGAGTGAATACTGAAGCTTGGAAAAGAGGCAGACTCAGAACCCGGCAACCGGGGGCGCACGGAATGAAAAGTGATTGAAAGTCCTGTTGATTTCAGTATCCACACACCTGGTGTCATACACCATCGCAAGCCTGCGGATAACCGGGCTTATCACTGGCGTTTCAACAAAACTGTCGGGCATCGGTACGGCAGTCCAAATCTGGCAGTGATGCATCGGTTCATGAAAATGACGTTCATACAGGGCATGGCAGAACTCCTCATCGTGATGCACAATGCTGTGCAAATCCTCAATTGCCGCAGGAAATACAAACAGGAGTAACAATAAAAAGGAATAAACTGCCCTTCGGTACCGATGCATCTGGAAAGAAATATTCATATAAACTGAAAACAGGCAAAATTGTTGCAGGAAATCCGGTTGTCGTTAGACAATAATTTTGCAACTACCTGGTTATTATGTTTTAGTATTTTTCAAACGGGTGTTCTCGTGTAAAATCCGGACGGTAGTGCCCCTGGCTATCCATTTCCTGGATAAATCCCTTTCTGAAACCGAGCCTTGACATTTCATCCTGTACCCGGTCATACTCTTCTATCTGAAGTGTTCGTTGAAGGTTTTTGTATCCGTTAATATTTCCGGCCGGATAATACTGCGACATGAGGGAAATATGAATATTGGTAGAGATTTCTTCGGCGATGTACCGCAGCAGGGCAATGCTTTCGTCGGTATGTCCCGGAAGCACAAGATGCCTGATAATCAGTCCGCGCTCCGCAAGCCCTTCCTCATTCAGAAACAGGTATGATCCCTTCTGTCGGTACATTTCCATGATGGCTTTACCGGCGAATTCAGGGTAATCAGGGGCCCCGGAGTATCTCCCGGCAAGCTCCGGGCTGATGTATTTGAAGTCGGGCAGGTAAACATCAATCAGCCCCTCCAGTTGCCTTATCGTTTCGGTCTTCTCATAGGCATTTGTGTTGTAAACGGTTACCGGCTTAAGCCCGCGTTCCTGCATGGCTTGTATGATCGATCTGACCTGGGGAATCACGTGCGAAGGTGATACAAAACCTACTGTCTGTACTCCCTGCGCCAGATATTTTTCAATCATGGATACCGCTTCCTCTATACTTGAAATATTAGCAGTTGCAGGCAATAATCCACCTGCAGATACTGACCGGCCATCGCCCCGGCTGATCTGCTGGTTCTGGCAAAACAGGCAGCGAAGGTTGCAGCCGGTAAAGAATACATTACAAATGCCATGCTTTCCACTGATCACCGGTTCCTCACCGTGATGGGCCACAATAGCTGCAATACTGGTACCTGCACCGCTTGCACAATAACCCAAACTGCCCGAAATCCGGTTTGCATGACACGCCTTTGGGCATATTATACAATCTGTTAAATCCTCATTCATGAAAAGGTAACCGTTCTGGTTCTATACTGCAAAAGTATGAAAGAGAACCAATTATTAAGGTCAGCATGTGATTTGAATTGAAATAATTCAATAGATTGAATTTGGTATGCAATTGATTTCTATTTTTGAAGGCTAATATTAAATAAAGTGATACAAAATGAAGTTGCCGTAATTACCGGTGGAACCAGCGGGATAGGAGCGGCATATACTCGCTATTTCGCCAGCATGGGCTACGACCTGATCGTGACCGGTCACCCCGGCGACAAAGAATTTCCCCATCTAAAGGAAATAGAAGAAAAATACAATGTAAAGGTTGACCTGATCCTGGCCGATTTTGCAATAAAAGAAAATATTGCAAGGGTGGAAGAAACCATCAGGGAAAAAAATGTGTGCGTGCTGATCAACAGCGCAGGGTTCGGACTGGGAAGACCTTTCTGGGAAGACGATGTACAGACGCTTGAAAATATGGTGGCCGTACATATTATCGCCCCCGTGCGGTTTATCTATGCCGTTCTGCCCCAGATGATCAGCCGGAAAAAGGGTACCATCATCAGCCTTTCCTCCCTTTCTTCATTTATTCCTATTCCCCTAGATTCCATGTATTCCGCAACCAAGATTTTCCATAACAGTTTTCTGCAGTCGCTACATATATCCTTCAGAAACCAGGGAATCAAGGTGCAGGTGCTATGCCCGGGGTTGGTGAAAACCAACTTCCATAAGAATGCCGGCACAGATCCTTCCCTTCTGCAGAAGAAGCAAATTCTACCCTGGATGAATCCCGAACGGGTGGTCGAAATCTCCATCCGGAACCTGGGAAGGAAAAACAAGGTCATCGTAATACCCGGACTGAGAAACAAGATGATCAAACTCTTGTATACCATGATACCTAAACCACTGTATTACAGACTGGCAGTAAAATACCTGGTATAAGACAAAACTTCAATTTTAAGCTCCAGCCCGAACCCTAAACTTGAAACGCAAAACCTTAAACCTTAAACCTAAAACCTACCCCTCCAATATCCCCTTTTTCCCCTGAAGTATGTCATCACCACATCAAACGATGGGTCTACAATATTGATATCCGCATCCTTTCCTGGCAGCAGGCTTCCTTTACGATCGGCAATATGCATCATTTCAGCCGTATTGGTACTGGCCATCCTCACAGCTACCGCAGGATCGATACCCACTTCAAAAATCAGGTTCCTAACCATCTTATCGAGCGGCGTAATGGATGAAGCCAGCGAGCTCCTGTCCTTCAGCATGGCAATGCCATTCTCGATGATCACTTCCTGTCCGCAGGTATAGATCATGGAGCCTTCTTCGAGCCCGGCAGCCCGGTTGGCATCGGAACAGATGAACATTTTGTCGGGTCCCTTGCAGGCATAAGCAATCTGCATCAGTTCATCGGGCACATGAATGCGGTCGGCAATGATCTCCGTGTATAATTCTTTGATATTTAGCCCGGCTTCCAGCATGCCAGGTATACGGAAAGGTCCATTTTTTCGGGTGGACGACATGGCATTGTAAAGGTGGGTAAGCGCGCGCATGCCCTCCCTCGTAGCCTGTTGCACTTCAGCATAGGTGGCTCCTGAATGGCCGCCTGAAACAACAATGCCGAGCTTCACAAAGTCCCTGATGCGCTGCATGTTTTTGTGCATCTCAGGGGCAAGGGTAATGCGTCTGATCACATCGCTGAATTGTTCCACAAGCGCAAAGGTCTCATCGGTAAGCTCGATGATGCTTTCCAAAGCCTGGGCTCCTTTGTAGGCAGGATTGAGGAAGGGTCCCTCAAAATGGCATCCCAGGATTTCAATTTTGCCCGGAGAATTGAGGGGCATAGCCTCTCTCACGGTCTCCAACGCCCTGATGAGCTTGGGAAGAGGGTCCACGGTGAGAGAAGGATAGTAAGAGGTGATTCCGTGCTGTTGGTAAAACTTGTTCATTTCCATAAGCGATTCCAGGGTTCCATCATTGGCATCGTACCCCATTGCCCCGTGACAATGGGTGTCGATATAACCGGGAATGGCCATGAGCCCTTCGAGGTCAATTTCTTCCCCTTGCAAACTGTGATCGCTTCCTGCATTCACTTCTGCAATGACTTGGTCGTCGATCACTATATTGCCTCGATCAATCAAATGACCGGGCTGGAATATCTTCAGGTTCTTGAGAATTAGGGTCATCTCAGATTTTTTATAGCTACAATGTTACTAAAAAACGGACCGCCTCCCAAAAAGTTCACCCTTCCTCCCCTGATTTCCGCATACTGAGGGCATATGAATGCATAATTGACTTGAAATGAGGAAAGATTTCTTACCTGAATGGTCTATCCAAAGTCAATTTTAATATCTTGCAATGCAAAATTGATCCTGATGAATCTCAAAACCATTCCGATTACCTTGATTCTGGTTGTGATATCCTTGTCCGGATTGTTTGCCCAGCAGAACCAGCATATAAACCGGCTCAAATACCAGCTGCATATTGCACGTACCGATGAGAAGATCACCATCGACGGAATATTGAATGAACCCGTTTGGTCAAAAGCTGAAGTGGCTACCCATCTGCAGAGAGTATTGCCTACGGATACAGGATTTGCTGCGGCACAGACAAAGGTGATGCTCACCTATAACCACGACAACCTGTATATGGCAATAATATGCTATGACTCGCTGCCTGGGAAAAGGCCGGTTGAATCGCTGAGGCGTGACTTCAATTTTTCTAAAAACGATAATTTCCTTGTTTTTATTGATACTTACAACGATTATACCAATGGCTTTTCCTTTGGCATCACTCCGGCCGGAGCCCAGTGGGACGGGATACAGGCCAACGGGGGCTTTGTGTCCCTCGAATGGGATACCAAATGGAAATCGGCGGTGAAGAATTACCCTGACCGCTGGACCGCCGAATTTGAGATTCCCTTTCATAGCATACGTTACCATGGGGGAGATTCGGTATGGGGCATCAATTTCAGCCGGCAGGACCTGAAAACCAACGAAAAATCAAGCTGGGCGCCCATGCCCAGACAATTCCAGACCGCTAACCTGGCCTATACCGGATCTTTGGTCTGGGATCACCCGCTGCCAAAATCAGGTCCGCGCTTTTCACTTATTCCTTATGCTATGGGCAAGTACACCCAGGATAACATCATGCATACCAGCAAACTAAGCGGTTCTGCAGGTATGGATGCCAAGGTGGTGCTGTCAACCTCCATGAACCTCGACCTTACAGTAAACCCCGATTATTCCCAGGTCGAAGTCGACAACCAGATTACCAACCTCGACCGTTATGAATTGTTCTACCCCGAAAAACGGCAGTTCTTCCTTGAAAACAGCGACCTGTTTGCTAGCCTGGGGATCGACAATATCAGGCCATTCTTCTCGAGAAGAATCGGACTGGAAAGTCCGGTGCAGGCAGGCGCGCGCCTGAGCGGGAAAATCGGCGACGACTGGAGAATTGGCCTCATGGATATGCAAACCGGCAGCACGGCAACGATCCCGGCCGACAACTTCAGCGTAGCCGCATTGCAAAAAAAAGTCTTCAGCAGATCGAATATTGCTGCCTTCTTAGTCAATAAGTTTGTTACTGCCGGCTCGGGCGATACCGCGTATAAAGGCCACAATTTTAATCGTGTGGCCGGTTTGGAATACAACCTGGCCAGCGCCGATAACCGGTGGACCGGTAAAGCCTTTTATCATCATGCTTTTTATTCCGGTTCAGGGAACCAATCATTTGCTTCTGCCCTCAATCTCACTTACGCAACCCCGTATGTCAATGTCACTATGAACCAGGCGCTGATCGGCGATGATTACCTTGCCGAAACAGGCTATATAAGGCGTAAAGGATTCTATGAAGTGGCTCCTTCCATTGGATACAAATTCTTCCCTTCCGCAAGCTTCTTTGCAAACCACGGACCTGTTGCCAAAGCCGATATTTTCTTCACCCCCGGCAATATGCAAAGAACCGACCAGTATATTACCCTGGGTTACAATGCAGAAGCTAATAATAAGAGCCTGTTTGCCTTCGAGTTAAAAGACAATTACGTTGAACTGACAGCTCCTTTCGACCCGACAAACAAGGGAGGCGATACCCTGACCAGGGGTACCCGTTACCATTGGCAGGAAGCAGCGTTCTCCTTTACTTCCGACACGCGCAAGCTTTTCAATTTTCTGCTGTCTTCCCGTATCGGCGGATATTACAACGGCATGCGTTGGAATGCCTATGGCGAACTTTATTACAGGGTTCAGCCATACGGAAGTCTTGCCATGGTGATTAATTATAACCGGATCAACCTGCCTGCCCCGTATAAAAGCGCCGATCTGATCCTGATAGGACCAAAGCTCGACATAACCTTTACAAACAAGATATT
>JAKAMP010000039.1 GCA_021812865.1 Bacteroidota bacterium
ATTTCAGGGCAAAATGATCGGTTTGTCAATAGATGGATGAAAAACTGGCCCTCGTCTATATTTTTATCTCATTCGTCGAAAGTTTTTTCGCAAGTTAATCATTCGTTCTATGTTTGGCAAATTACCGTGTGCCAGGATAATCTGGCCGATTCAAAACCTTCTTAAAAACAGTGAACATGAACACAAAGCTAAGCATAATTTCAATAGCTATCCTTTCAGTTTTGTCGCTTGGATCCTGTAACAAATCGAGCACCACCAGCCTGGTTGGAAACTGGGTACATCTTTCTGATTTTGATGGTTCACCCCGAAGCGATGCCGTGGCATTCACTATCAATGGCAAGGGTTATATTGGCACTGGCTTTGACGGCGACAACAGGCTGGCCGATTTCTGGGAATACAATGCCGACAAAGATTATTGGGTACAAAAGGCCAGCTTGCCGGGTGCGCCGAGAAGCGGGGCAGTTGGTTTCGCTACCGATACCATGGGTTACATTGGAACTGGCTATGATGGCTTGAATAAGCTGAATGATTTCTGGGAATATGATCCTACAGCAAATGCCTGGACACAGAAGGCAAATTTCGGAGGAACCGGCCGATATGGTGCAGTAGGTTTTGCCCTGAATAACCATGGATACCTGGGAACAGGCTACGACGGAAGCACGCTGAAGGATTTCTGGAGATACAGCCCTGATTCTGATACCTGGACACAGGTTACCAGCGTTGGCGGATCAAAGAGAAGAGATGCAGTTGCTTTTGTAATCGACGGCAAAGGATATATTGCTACGGGCATCAATAATGGTGTATTTGTTAGCGATTTCTGGGAATATACCCCTGAAACTGATACATGGACAAGGAAAAGAGATATAGCCAATACTTCCGCAGAAACCTATGATGATTCATATGCTATCATCAGGGCCAGTGGAGTAGGTTTTTCTGTAAATGGTAAGGGTTATGTCGGTACCGGTGGACTAAGCTCAGTGAGCAATGATATCTGGGAATATAATCCTTTAACCGATTTGTGGCAACAAAAAACCAGCCTTGAAGGTGCACAGAGAACTGAAGCTGTGGCATTCTCCATCGGAAACCGCGGATATGTTCTCACAGGCCGCAACAGCAGTTATTATTTCGATGATAACTGGGGCTTCGATCCCAATGCGGAATACAACAAATATGACTAAAACGCTGCGATATTTCCTCTTTATCCTGTTAGCGTTGGGAGTGGTCTTGCTGATTCTGACCATAGCCAGTCAGAAACAAAACAAGCCCGAACTCAAAGCAATTACTTTCAAAACCGAATCAGGATGGGGATACCGTATCGTTTACCGGCATAAAGTGATCATACAGCAGGAGAATATTCCCGCGATAACAGGTAACCAGTCATTCAGTTCGGAAAATGAGGCAAAACGCACAGCCGAGCTGGTAGTGAATAAATTGATGAATAAACAACTGCCTTATATCTCTGTTCGCGAGCTGGATTCCCTCAAGGTAAAATACTGAACGGTTCCCCTCTGGGTTATGAACATACCCGGTTGCAGGATATCCGATCCATACATAAAGCTGCAGTAACTCTGCAGCTTTTTTCATTGTACGGCCCAGGGTAATGATCATTCCCGTGTTTACCTGATGTGGGATTTTATCCGGAGAAATCCGCCGTCCTTAAATTTTATCCTGCTCGCTTCACTTTTCATTTGATCTGTTAGGTGCTCTCCATCAAAATAAGCAAATTTGTTGTATCCTGGCGGAGGGATAGATTCATCCTGAAAATAGCCAGGAGGCAAAATGAACAGAACCGGAAAACCTGAAACCTTCAAACCTGTAGTTATGAAAAAACTAATATTTTTTCTGCTGATGACTGTACTGTTGTACATGCCATTGGAGTGGATGAATGCCGATGTACGCCTTCCATCCGTGATTGGAAATCATATGGTCCTGCAGCAAAAAAGCAATGTCCAGCTGTGGGGATGGTGCAGTCCCGGTGAAAAAATCAACGTTACGGCCAGCTGGGATACCGTGCATTACACCACCATGGGTAGTAGGGGGGCCGACTGGATGCTGACGATAGCCACTCCTTCAGCCGGTGGACCCTTCACCATTACCATCAAAGGACAGAATACCATTGTGCTTGAGGATGTGATGGTCGGGGAGGTATGGGTATGCAGCGGACAAAGCAACATGGAAATGAGCGCCGGCTGGGGGCTGAATCCGCCATTCAATGAAGTACCCGATGAAAGCAACAAAAACATCAGGCTTTTTTATGTTTCCAAGGCTACCGCGGACTGTCCCCAGGACAATAGCGACGGGAAATGGACAACCTGTACCGTTGATGACATGCGCAGGTTCAGCGCCATCGGGTACTACTTTGCAAAACGACTGACGAAGGAACTGAATGTGCCGGTGGGCGTAATCAATTCAAACTGGGGAGGAACCCCTGCCGAGGTTTGGACTCCCCGCGACAAGGTAGTGAACAACCCGACGCTAAATTCCACAGCCGGCAAATATGATCTCACCAACTGGTGGCCAGTCGATCCGGGCGTAACATACAACGCAATGATTTACCCCATCACCCGCTTTGCCATTGCCGGAGTACTCTGGTACCAGGGCGAGTCCAATGTGGGCACCTGGTCAACATACCAGGCCTTGCTGACCACCATGATCGGCTCCTGGAGAAGTGCATGGCACAAGGATTTTCCATTTTACTACGTTCAGATCGCCCCCTATGCAGGCTATGGACAGGAGAATGTCTGCGCCCTGCAGCGGGAGGTTCAAACCCGGCTGATGGAAGTGCTTCATTCCGGGATGGTGGTGATCAGCGACCTGGTGGACAATGTGAACGATATTCACCCCAAAGATAAGATCGATGTGGCCAACAGGCTTGCCAACTGGGCCCTGGCCGAGACATACGGAGTAAAAGGTCTTGCATATAAAAGTCCGCAATTCAGAAGAATGAATATCGACAAGGGGAAAATCAGGCTGAGTTTCGACAATGCTCCCAACGGGCTGATGAGCAAGGGTGGTGATCCGAAAGAGTTCCAGATTGCCGGCGAGGATAGGATTTTTATCCCTGCCCAGGCCAGGATCGAAGGCAATACCATACTCGTGTGGAGCAAACAGGTTAAAAATCCCGTGGCTGTTCGTTTCGGTTTCAGCAATGCTTCCATTCCCAATGTTTTCAACATGGAAGGCTTACCGGTGAACCTGTTCCGCACCGATAACTGGGATGTGCCCACTTTACCAGTGAAAAAATAAATGGCTGGATTTTAGGCCGTAAACGACCGGAACAATTTTGCTGCAGGGTTTCAGCAGGTGTGATCTTTATTGCAATCGGCAATCGTGTTAAAGACTTGTTAATAAGGCAATAAAGATTCGTAAGGGTTGCAAGGAAATGGGAATTTCGTTGTAACTTGAGATCAATTACACCTCACTAAAGCCATTGGTATGATGAAAAATGAAGCACGCAGGGATTTCCTCAAAAAGGGACTCTTCGGAATGGCAGGAGCTGCCATGCTTCCATCTGCAATATCCGGAAAAACGCTGAAAACATCGTCATTCCAGTCCGACAATAAACTGGTATACCGTAAACTGGGTAAAACAGGGCTGGATGTACCTGTTATAAGCCTTGGCGCCGGCGATACGAACAATCCCAACCTGGTAAAAGCCTGCCACGAAGCAGGCATCAGGCTCTTTTTTTCGGCCACTTATTATGGAGAAGGGAACAATGAGAAAATGCTGGGTGATGCATTGCGCGGGTTCCCCAGGGATTCTTTTTTCGTAGGAACTGCGGCCATTCCCAAAGGAATAGATCACAAAAACGGAGTTTATACGAAAGATTCAACCCGTGAAGGCCTGGTAAAAACCGTGGAAGACAGCCTGAAACGATTCGGTTTCGATCATATGGATTTCCTTCTGCTTCCCTTTGCGGCCAAAAGAGAATCGGTATTCTTTGAACCGCTGCTCAGGGCTATGGAAGATCTGAAAAAGCAAGGGAAAACCCGTTTCATAGGCATTGCCTCACACAGCTGGGTGGACGAGGCACTGCACGCAGCCGCGGATACGAAAATATACGATATGGCCATGCCTGCCTATAATTTCAGGGCAGAAAACAAGCAGGCGATGAACGAAGCCCTTGGTTATGCTGCCAATTCCGGCATGGGAATCATTGCCATGAAAACGCAGGCAGGCGGCTACTGGGATAAAGAAAGAACCCAGCCCATCAATTCGAAGGCAACCCTTCGATGGGTGCTCCAGAACGAGCATGTAACCAGCGTGGTTTCGGGAATGTCAAAATTCGAGGAACTGCAGCAAAACCTGGCCCTGATGAATGAGCTGAAATTCACAGATCAGGATATGAAGGACCTGAAGCTGGCTTACAATGATAATACTCCGGGCATGTATTGCAAACAATGCAGGGAGTGTATTCCCCAGTGTAAAAGGAATCTCGATATCCCAACCCTTATGCGGAGTTATATGTATGCCTACGGGTACAGGAACCTCGAGCATGCGCAACACACCCTCCTGGCATCAGGAATAGCGGAAGATCCGTGCAGCGATTGTTCCACCTGCAATATCAAATGCACATCGGGCTTCAATGTGAAGGAAAAAATCCAGGACATTGCACGTCTGCGAAACGTTCCGGTAGACCTGATCAAAGGGTAAGCTTTTCCCGATCTGAACCATCATAATGCACCAATACCCGCGGAAGAATTTCTTCACGGGTATTGACATTTTATACCGTCCCCCTTTTGAGGTATCTGTGTAAATATGTATATTTGTTCATGATAAACAATAGCTGTAATGTATTATGAATCAGCTTGGTGTGGTTATGTCTATTTAATTTCTGCTGCATGAGAAATATCTTTGTACATCATGTTTTCTTCTGGCTCAATGAACCTGGGAACCTTCAGGTAAGGGAAAAATTTGAAAAGGGACTGCAGGACCTTTTACAGATAGGTGAAATTCAGGAGTTCCATATTGGTAAGCCGGCAGATACTCACCGTTCCGTGGTTGAGAACTCTTATACCTACTCCCTGCTGGTAATATTCAGGGATAAGGAAGATCACGATATTTATCAGAACCATCCCATTCACCACAAATTTATTGACGAATGCGGAAGCTTCTGGAACCGCATACAGGTTTTCGATTCGGTCGATCCAGCTAAGAAACAGGGAACAATGTAAAATCATTTCCAATTTACTAGTTGTTCAGGCATATTTTCCCGGAGTGTTTGCCCGTTTGCCGTAAATTCCTTTCACCTGATATTATTCCATTTAAGTTTGAAATGTCCTTTCCGGAGGTTAACTTTGGGTAAGATGTTTTCAAACATGGGAAGCCATGCATTCTTCTGAAGGCTTTTTACTTGGACTGAGTACCGGCGCTGTTTGCCTGGCGACCTGCGGGCCTGTTCTTATCCCTTATCTTCTGGCCGAATCGAATGCGGTAGTGAAAAATTTCCTTGAAGTCGGCCTGTTTCTATCGGGCAGGCTTGTAGCCTATGTGCTCACAGGCGTTATCACGGGTATCGCCGGCACGCTCTTCCTACAGAACCATGTTTTTCAAGGATTCGTCCCAGGGATCATCGACGTAATCCTTTCTCTTTCACTTTTAGCTTATGCCTTCTTCCGTTTCAGGCATGTTTGTCCGGGAGAAACAAGCAATCAACTGGCCGGCAGGCTCGGCTTGCACTGGCCAGAGGCAATTCCTCTTCTGGGAGGGTTTGCCAGCGGATTGAATTTTTGTCCGCCCTTCATTCTGGCCATTGCCCAGGCATCCGCTTCGGGAAACATTGCCGGAAGCGTCATCTACTTTGTTGCATTTTTTGCCGGCACTTCCCTTTATTTTATTCCCCTTCCTTTTATTGGATTTTTCCGCCGGAAGCAAAGCCTTACCATCATTGGCAAATTTGCAGCCATCATCGCGGGTTTATATTTTCTTTATAAGGGAATATTTATTATCTTTCATTAAATCAATGCAATACAAAATATTCCATCTGGCTCTGATCATGAATACCCTTATCCTTATTATATTCCATCTCTAACCCTACACTAATCTGTATCACGGAATGAAAACCACTTCGTTGTACTCAACCTCAGGTAAACTGTGGAAAAGCATAGCGCTTACGCTTCCCATGTTCCTGCTCACTTTTGTATTTATCACCGGAGGGAAACCTGATTTTTCAAGTTCTTCGGCTATTTTTTCCTTCGTGGTGACCTTTATCTTCTTCAATACTTTGTTTTTCCTGATGCTGTATACAGGGAAAACCGACCGCTTCAGGGCCATCGGATTCATCGCGATGGCATTGTTCTTTGCACTGGTATTCATTGTAAACCTGGTAAAAATGCGCGGATCCATGTCCTTTTCCAACGAGAACCTGCTTTCGTGTGAGATTCCTTTTTGCCACATTGTCACTACCATGATCATCATTCCGATTGTGCTGACCAAAAGCATCATTTTCCCGGGCAGCATTCTCACCGGCTTTGCATCTATTGCGTCGATGCTGGTGATCGTGATCGGTATCAGCCTTGCCCTTGGCAGGGGATTCTGCAGCTGGGGATGCTTCTATGGAGGATGGGATGATGGTACTTCGAGAATACTACGTAGGCCGGTCATTAAAAATGTGAACCCCAACTGGCGCTGGTTCTCCTTCGCTTTCCTCCTCATCATTGCCCTTTCGGCAGCGATCACACTTACTCCTACTTATTGTTCTTGGTTTTGTCCTTTCAAAACGGTAACCGAATATGAAAAGATCACCAATTTCGACACGCTGATGAAAACCATCGTTTTCGTTTCCCTGTTCCTTTCCCTGGTGATCATTCTTCCGGTACTTACACGCAAACGGATCCAGTGCGGCACATTTTGTCCCATGGGCGCACTCATGTCGTTTACCAACAAAATCAATCCTTTTGAAGTGACCATCGACAAGGAGAAATGCAACGACTGCAAAAAATGCATCAGAACATGCCCTACTTTTTCAATGGTCGAACCGGGCCTGTCAAAAGGGAGGCCTGAGATCACGTGTATGAAGTGCGGGAAGTGTATCGATGAATGCTCGCAAAATGCCATCAGTTACCACATTAGGGGAACGCCTTCGGGCAAGGCTTTCACCGCCGCCCGCACCCTGTTCCTGTATCCTGCATTTACGCTCCTGGTTGTTTTCGCAGGGGGCAATATCCAATATGGGATTGTCCTTCTTATCAGGTTTTTCAGTACCGGAAGTTTCATGTAACCCTCAAACCTCATGAAAAAGACTTTATCAATTATCGGATATATATGGGCAGTGCTCTGCCTGTTACTGATTCCCATCACTTTCATGGGAAACAATGCCTTTGCCTCCATGCTGGCAAAACTTCCATTTATGAAAGTCAATCCCATTTATTCAGGAGGCGAGGTAGACAGGACCGTTAACCATGCCGGTTTCAAAACCACCATCAACAAGCCGGTGTTTGAAGCCCTGATCGGAGAAAGTTCAAAGGGGTTTGTGCAGGTGAAATGGACCGGCGACAAGATGCTTCCTCCTATAATCAACGACACAATTGATTATGACAATAACGGGATCCGGGATTTCATCATTCACATCGATACTCATACCGGCAAGACCGAATTAACTCCTCTCGACAGCCATGTACTTTCCCTGAATATATCCTCAAAAGTGAAAGACAGCTGGCTGGCCAGGATCAACCTTCTGAACCCGGCAAAGTAAAAGCATCTCCCGGGAATGATTTCAGCCGGAAGATGCATGAAGGAGCAAAAATGAACGGTACGCTTTATTCTCCCTTATATAGGAATGATTATAAGAGGCTACTCTGCTATTGTTTAGCTTTCATCGCTTCACTCAGCATCATCTGGCAGCGATCTTTGCCCCAGTCGGGCACAATGGAATCGGCCGGTGTAAACTGGTTGAATTTCTCCATGGCTTCCTGAAGGATAGGCAGCGCCCTGAGTTTTCCTCCCCCGAATTGTTCCGGCATATTGTATACTCCTTCGGCCTGCTCGAGGTAGATCCGCGGATTACCCGGGTTCAGTGTTTTTCCTTGTTCGAGAAGGGAATTTGCATCCTGCATCAGGGTCATTCCCAGCATAGGGTCAACGATCAGTTGCGCATAGATGGCCATTACTTTCAGCACGTAGAATTCCGATTCGCCGGGTTTGACCTTCAGCCCTTCGTCGATCTGGTTTTGGGCCAGGTCCAGGTATGCTTTCTTCCGGTCGGCCACCGAGTCTGAAAAATTGGCTACAAGGTTATAGAAAGCAGCATAGTACCAGGGCGTCCATTGCTGTTTTTCAGCCTTTGCTATGCGTTCAAACCGGTTGGCCACCTCCTGGTAATCGGACAAAGTATGAGCCTGCTTTGATGATGCCAGGGTTGACATCATCGCTTTTGTATACCTGTCGCCCTGTGCAAGCGCCACAACCGGTAAAAGAAACACGATTGATGTGAGCAGGATGATCCTCATAAAGAAAGGTTTTCGTCTTGCTGAAACCGGGCTGCCGGAAGGCAATGCGCTCATCTGAATACCATTGTTTTGAATTGTTTTCATGGATAAAAGTATTAGTGGTTCTGTTGTTTATTATTGCATTACGAAGAAGGCCCCCAGGATAAAAAATCGCTTGGACTGAGGCAGAATGGGATAGCGGGTATACTCACCACCGGCGTCGGGTGTTGCTGAGTAATGATACCCATACACGTTGCTGAATCCCAGTATATTGCTGAGATTGGTGTAAACGGCCACGTAGGATTTCCAAAGCGGAAATACCTGGGTGATGTTTGCACTCACATCGTTGTATGCCCTGGTTTTTGTTCCTGCATAATCGGTGATGAAAGGATTGTAATACATCTTTCCGCTGGCATGCATAGCGGTGAGTCCGAGAAATGTCCTTGTTTTTTCAATGAAATATTTTATTACCGCCGAGTAGGTGTGCGGAGAAATAAAGGAAGGAACGAGTTCTCTGCCGAAATTCCTGTAATCACGCCTTGTATCGATGAATGAATAGGACAACCAGTAATCGAGGTTTTTCACCGAGCGGCTGTCGCGGAGAAAAATATCCACTCCTTGTGCGTAGCCCTTCCCGGCATTGGAATAGGAGTTGGGATCGGGGTTGTACTCTAATGTGTACTTTACCAGTTGGGTATACCATTTCCGGTATAATTCAATGCGGAAGATCATATTGTCGCGTTCATACTGGTAATTGAGAATGAGGTGGGTGGCTTTTTCGGATTGCAGGTTGTGGTTGTACACCAGGTACTGGTTTTCAGCTCTCTGCCGGAACATACCGAAAGCAAGCGAAACTTGTGAGTAATCCTTTATTTTATAGGCCAGGGAAATCCGGGGCACGGGGTCCCATTCATGCATCAGATCGAGATACTCAGCGCGGAAGCCAATGCGAAACACCAGCTTGCTGCGGATACGCACTTCCGGTTCAACATAAATGGCATAGTCCATGAGCCTGAAGTCCGTATTCCAGGTAAAAGAACTATCGTACTGAAAATAGCCCCTGGAAAAGGCATTCCGGTTCAGTTCCTCGCCGAATTTCAGGCTGATGTGGTCTGTAATATCATTTGTAAGGGTGAGACGCTGGGAAATGGCATTGGCATTGTCTTTCAGAAGGTCATTGTCGATCCCGGTCTTGGTAATGTCGTGTGAAAAGGCCAGCCCGGTTTTCAGCCTCCATTTTTCTCCAAGCTGGTTGGTATAAATGGCATTCAGGTAGTAGTTGTCATCCTGCAGCCTGATAAGCGAGGGTTTTGCTGTATCGCCCTGATAGTTATAGAAGAGCGAGCTCCTGTTCAGGCTGGTATATCCGAAGATCTTCAGTAGTCCATATTTACCGGTTTTTTGTCTGAACATGAAATTCCCACTCAGCTGGTACGGAGCCCGGTGCCATTCCATACGTTGTTTTACCAGGCTGTAGTATGGATACATATCGTAATAATCCACAGAACCGGTAAGGGATGTATTATTCCATTTTTGTGTATGGGATGCACTGGCGCCAACTGTCATGAGCGATACATTGGTCTGGTTCCTGTCGGCCATTCCCACTGTGCTGAGGTTGATGGCCGAAGACAGCGCTTGTCCGTATTCTGCAGAGTAGCCGCCGGTGCTGAAAGCGGTACCGGTGAACAGCATGGGTGAAAAGCGGCTTCTCGTGGGCAGATCAGGCATCTTGGGGCTATACGGGCTCGCCACCAGCATGCCATCGATGAAAGTTTTGGTTTCGTATCCTTCACCGCCCCTCACGTATAGTCCGCCATCGCTGCCTACGATCTGGGCCCCCGGGAGTGTGGTCAATGCGCCGTAAATATCGCCCATGGCGCTTGGCGTTGTGGCTATATCCATGGGTTTCAGCACCAGGGGGCGCTTCAAATCACCTGTTTCGAAGGCGCCTGCCGAGATCACTACTTCCCTGATCTCACCCTGCTGCTCCTTCAGTTGAACCTGCAGCGACAGTGTTTTTCCGTTCAGGTCCACAACAAATTCTGCCGGCTGATAACCGATGAAACTCACTACCAGTGTCTGGTTTCCCTTTTCATCTGTTTTAAAAGTGAACCGGCCGGCGGTGTCACAGGAAGCGCCATCGTAAGTGTCTTTCAGGGTAACATTGGCCCCGGGAAGCGGTAATCCTTTTTCATCCCCAACCTTCCCTGTGATAAGCGTCTGGGTTTGAGCATATGCCAGAGCACCCAGGAAAGTCAGAAAGAGTAGAGTTTTTTTCATCTAGTGGTCAGGTAAATGGCTGATCGATAGAACAAAGTTGCATTGCAGGAAAG
>JAKAMP010000040.1 GCA_021812865.1 Bacteroidota bacterium
TGGTTGGTGAGAATCAGTCCTTCTCCTGAAACCAGCTCTCCCGTGCAGCCACCGCCAAAAATCACTACGGCATCTTTAAGGCAGGCCTTGTTGATGCTGTAAATATCTTCTGCCTTTAATTTAAGTCCCCTGGCCTGCATGGCGGTAATATTCAGTTTATCAAGCAATGCGGGCAGCCACATTCCTTCATCGGCTATCAGCAGGTTTTGCACAGATATCAGCAGGATCAGGAGCAGGGTAAGCGGTTTAATTTTATTCAGGTACATGAGGTGAGGCATTAAGGTTATCGATAAATTTTTCCAGTTCAACGTAGACATTCTGAATAGGCAGTCCCATCACGTTAAAAAATGATCCTTCAATCCGTTCCACACCAATGTATCCGATCCATTCCTGCACACCGTATGAACCGGCTTTGTCGAAAGGGCTGTATTCGGTGATGTAATAGTGAATCTCCTTTTCGGTGAGTTTCCGAAACCATACAAGGCTGGAAACAGAAAAGGAAGACTGCCTGTTCTCCGACTTGATGCATACCCCTGTAATCACTTCGTGTTTACGCCCAGAAAGGGAGCTCAGCATATCGAAGGCTTCAAAATAGCCGGCAGGCTTGCCCAGCACCTTGCCATCGAGGATGACAACAGTATCGGCGGTTATAACGATTTCCTGTTTTTGAAGGCGGCCGTCAAAGCCTTTTGCTTTCATTTCAGCCAGATAAACCGCTACATCGGAAGAGGGCATGGACAGAGGGAACTCTTCGGGAATATCGGATATCACACGTATTTCGAATTCAAAGCCTGCTTCCTTCATGAGATAATGTCTGCGGGGGGAAGACGAAGCCAGAATCAGCCGGTATGGTGCGAGTTTTTCCTGTAACATAATGCTCTACACTATGTGCCGCATGATGAAATTCGCCACTACAGCATAACTCAGTCCTGCCAGCATGATAATTTTCAGAAGCAGACTGATACGGGTATAATCCTTCTTGCCCGATGCCTTGTAAATAAGATAAGCCATAACCAGCATCGGAATCACCAGCAGAATTAGGAAATAGAGCAGGGTGATGGTATCGGTAAGAAACCTAATGTAAATGAACATCACCGAAACTGCCGCCAAAGCAATAAGCAGGTACAGGATAAGCTTGGTGTAAGGAATCCCCAACGCCACGGGCAGGGAATTCCGGCCGAAGGCAGCATCGCCTTCAAAATCTTCCACATCCTTCACAATCTCCCTTATAAGCGTGAGCAGGAAGGCAAAATATGAAAATCCGCCGATCCAATAGAATACCATATTGATAAAAGCGTGGTTGCCCAGGAGGGTTTGACCGTGTACCCTTGCCTGAAGTGGCATTTCCGAAAGGAACACAGCCAGGGGTACCAGGGCAGTGAGCAGGGCCACGATAACGTTTCCTATGATCAGCTGCCGCTTGTAGCTTGTGGAATAGAACCAGAGAATACCGGGAATGATAAGACAAATCGCCGCCAGGGCGGAAATCCTGATATAAAAGGAAAGGTATATACCAATGATCGCAGCAATGGCGTTCAGAACAAAATGAAGGGTGATAGCCACTCTCCTGCTGATCTCCTTGCCCACGATAACCCGTTCGGGCCTGTTCATCACATCAGTCTGGGTATCGAAATAATCGTTGATCACGTACCCTGCTGCCGTATAACTCATGGCCGAAATTACCATGAGCAGAAAATGCCATTCATCAAACTGGAGTTGAAATCCTGCATATTCGAGAAGCGGTTTGAGAATGAAAAACCGCATTACATATAAGGTGCCTGCCACGATGAGCAGGTTAATCCAGCGTACCAGTTTCAGGTATTTGATCATATATCCTGTATTTCAGAGATTTGTCAAACGAATGATCTCCCGGCTCATTCCATGAATCTACACTACCCGTCTCACCATAGCCTACCAGTAAAATGCATCCTGATCAAGCCATTTGCCCTGCAGTTTCATTACCTGTTCAACGATATCGCGCACACAACCGCTTCCTCCATTTCTGTCGGATATGTATTTTGAAACGGATTTGATCTCCTCTGCGGCATCGGCGGGACATGCAGGAAAACCCACATGTTGCATTACTTTCAGGTCGGGAATATCGTCGCCCATATACAGCACCTCCTCCAGGGTGAGTTGATTCCTGGAAATGAAATGATGAAGGTCATCGAGCTTGGAGGAAGATTTAAGATAAATATCCTTCACCCCAAGGTATTGAAACCTTTTTTTCACTGACTTTGAATAGCCTCCGGTAATGATCGCCACAGGATAGCCCTTTTTCACTGCCAGTTGTATGGCATATCCATCCTTGATGTTCATGGTCCGCACCATTTCCCCTGAAGGGAAAAGGCTCACCCTGCAATCGCTGAATACGCCATCTACATCGAAAACAAATGACTTGATTTTGCTGAGTTCTTCCTTATAATTGTTCATGTGATTGAAGCAGGTTTGTTTCAGTCCCTGTTCTCCTGATGAAAGCGGGAGATAGAGTCGGAGACAAATGTATATAATTTTTGTAATTCCGGGTATTGATTGAGTAATGCCTTGTGCCGTTCCATGATCATTTTATCCAGTCTTACCGCAGGCCCTGTCTGTGCGTCCACCGGATTCATTTCTGTTGCCTTCCTCGCTGTTTCCAGGATCAGCGGATGCAGCAGGTCGAACGGAATACCCTCTGCCCGGAGCAGTTCCCATGCGCGTACAACCATATGATTGCTGAAATTGCCTGCGATTACAGCCGACAGGTGCAGGATCATACGCTTACGGGAATCCATTGCCTCAACTTGATCCGACAGATCGCGGGCCAGGGAGAGCAGAAAATTTTCCACCTCCGGCGAAGATCCCTCCACAAACAGGGGTACCTCACGGAAATTGATTTCCCGGCTCCGGGTAAGGGTTTGAAAAGGATAAATCACTCCACAGCGGTCGGTATATTTTTTAAGCATTTCAAGAGGTGTGCTTCCGGAGGTATGTATCACCAGCTTTCCAGTAGGATTTACCAGTGACACAGCGCCTTCCAGTGCATCATCGCTGATACTGAATACATACAAATCCGCATGGGGATTCACTTTCGCCAGATCAGAAGTCCAGTCTGCCTCATTCATCTCGGCCAGCCATTTGGCCTTGGCTGCGCTACGGTTCACAACCTGCAACACGTGGCAACCTGCCCCTTTCAATGCGGGAAGAAGGTGATGCGCCACATTCCCGGCTCCGATAAACACAAGGTTTCGCTTCATAGGCAGGTTTTGAAAAATAAAGATATAAAAAAGATGAACAAGGCCGGCTACTGTATGGGAATTGTAAAACTCTTCAGAACAATTAATGCTTTTCCATTGGCTGAACCTGTAACCGTTCCCGGTTAGCGGGCAGCATTTACCGCTTACCTATCATTCCGCCGTTGATATCCTTTAACAAAAATAAAAATAAATTATATTCAGGTCTGTTTAACTTTTGTTTACGAATCGTGTTTATATCTTAAACATTCGCGAACCAATAATTCAATATATTATGAAAAGAGTATTTTTCGCAATCGGAGTCCTGGCAATAGCCGGAGGTGTTTATGCACAGCCCAAGGAACAATCGCAGGGATGGAAGGTTGACAACAACCATACCCGCATTGCCTTTTCCGTGCCCCACATGGTGATCTCGGAAGTGACCGGGAATTTTAAAGATTTTACCATCAATGTAAAATCATCAAAGCCTGACTTCACAGACCTGTCCGTTGATGCTTCCATCAAAGTGGCCAGTATCAGCACCGACAATGAAATGCGTGACAACCATCTGAAATCTGACGATTTTTTCAATGCAGCAAAGTTTCCGAATATCACATTTAAAAGCGCCGCTATTGAAAAGACAGGAAAAAACACGTACAAAATCATTGGAAACCTTACCATCAGGGATATAACCAAGAAGGTAACCTTCGATGCCGTTTACAAGGGATCGATAAAGTCAATGACAGGCCAGACCATTGCAGCTTGGAGTGTAAATGCAGTGATCAATCGCTTCGATTATGGTTTGAAATGGAACAAACTTATCGAATCGGGCGGCATGGTTGTGGGCGATCAGGTGAGCATCAGCATGAATGTTGAAATGGACAAATAAGCCAACAAATAGTAGATACCCTAAAACGAAAACCGGCAACGAGGAATTACTTCGTTGCCGGTATAATTTTTCAGGAATAAGGAACCCGATGCAAAGTGAGGAGCAAAATGTAACTCACCTTCTGGTTAAGACCATTATGTGTTTTCCTGTTTCTTTGCCTGATTATAATAATTCAAGGCTTCAGGCATGATCTCCTGTAGTTTTTTGATACGCGTTTCATCGGCCGGATGAGTACTCATAAATTCCGGCGGTTTGCTTCCGCCCATGGAGGCCATCCTTTGCCAGAATGGAATTGCTTGCTGGGGATCATATCCAGCCATAGCAGCAAAGAAAAGTCCGAGTTTATCTGCCTCAGACTCCTGCTGACGTGAGAAAGGCAACATTACCCCTACCTGACTGCCGATTCCATAGGAGGTCATGAAGATACTTTTGGTTTGTTCGGGCTGTTTTGCCAGGGCAACTTCCAACACAGATCCGCCAAGCTGTTGCAGCATGCCCTCGCTCATTCTCTCATTCCCGTGGTGCGCAATGGCATGGGCAATTTCATGCCCCATCACAATGGCAAGGGCGGTTTCATTCTGCGTAACGGGCAGCAGACCGGTATACACCACCACTTTCCCTCCTGGCATACACCAGGCATTCACTTCCGGACTTTCCACCAGGTTGAATTCCCATTTATACCCGTCAAGCACGGCTCCTTTGCCTTGTGCATCGTAGTATTTTGTAATGGCTGTGGAAATCCGTTTTCCAACATTAGCTACCATTGCTGCGTTAGGGTTTGCGGGAGGAACCACTTTGTTGCTGTCCAGAAACGATTTGTATTCGTTCAGCGACATGGCCTGCAATTCAGATTCTGATACCAGGCTCAGTTGCTTCCTTCCGGTTACTGAATTCACCACACAGCCAGAAAAAATAAGCAATACCAATCCAATTACCCATATATTTTTCATAAACACTTGATTTTAAATATTTCAGGATTAAATCCAAAAATAATTGATATAACTGCAAAGTTCATAAAATCCAAATGAAAATGCACATCTCTCTCCGCAGGATTTTTTATAAAAAATGAACAATGAATCCGGAGAATCTTCAAGTGAATGATCGTTTTTATGTACCTTGGATTTGAGCAGATGGTTGACGATCGGGAATTACAGGGCTTCTGGTTTGATTGGTCGGCTGGTCTGATAGTCTACTGATCGGCTGGTCTACAAGTTGGCTGGTACCATTGGTGCCGGGAGGTGAAGGATAGACTATTTGAATAAGAATTTGTTTAGCAGCCAGTTGCATAACGGATGACTGGGGTGATCCCTTGAATAATCTGCAATATCTGAACACTTAGACAGAACCGTAGTATAAAATAAATCATATGGACAGGAACATTTAGTCAGTTGAGATGAACCGTATTTTTTAAGGTTTATGATCTATCCATTCATCCTTTTTCGTAATATTGAAGGCTTTTTTTAATAATATTATTTTGCACCAATTTCTTATCAACCCATCAAAAGTATTGTTTATGAAAACCATTTCGCGTATTGCTCTTATCCTGATTCTGCCAGCATTGCTGTCGTGCAGTCACAAGCCGGAAGCAAATTTTGAAATCACGGGTAAGATTCCCGGGGTAAATGCCGGCAAGATTTACCTCCGTAAATTCAGCAACAAGCTTTTTGTCACTGTTGATTCCGCTACCATCCAGGACGGCAGTTTTCATTTCGCATCAAACCTTCCTCTGCCTGAACTGTATGGTCTGAGCATCGACACAACCCATTCCCCGCTTTTTGTTTTCCTTGACAAAAACGACAAGATTACGGTGGATATTGACACTGCTGATATTTCAAAATCCGTCATCGGCAATTCCGTAGAGAACGACATTTATGCCTATTTCTCAAAGAACGAGGAAACGATGAAGATCGACTCCCTGCTGAAGGCTCATCCCAAATCCATTGCTGCCACCTACATTCTCTATCGCCATTATTCCTGGAGGCTGAGTCCCGGACAGATCGACAGCAACGTTGCCCTGATCGACACCGCCTTGTATCATCTTCCCTATATCACCGTGCTGCGCGACCTGGCCAACACCCTCCGGAAAGTACAACCCGGCAATCCGGCTCCCGATTTTACCTGTACCGATACCACAGGAACGCCGGTTACCCTCTCCTCCCAGTTCGGTCATTACCTGCTGGTTGACTTCTGGGCTTCCTGGTGCTCCCCCTGCCGCCATGAAAACCCCAATTATGTCAGGATTTACCAGAAATACCATGCAAAAGGATTCGATATCCTTGGCGTCTCGCTCGATAAGAAAAAAGAAAGCTGGACCAAAGCGATCAAGGCTGACAACCTCAGCTGGAAACAGGTATCAGACCTGGCCTTCTGGAATTCAGCGCCTGCGAAACTTTATGGTGTGCGTGCCATTCCCTCGAATGTACTGATCGACCCGAAAGGAATCATCATTGCCCGCAATATCATGGGAGAAGAACTCGAAAACAAAGTGGCTGAACTGCTGAAAAAGAAATAGCCGCCGGAGATTTCCATACTTAAAAGTGATCCCGGCCTGCATTCATCCCCCGGTTTAACGGCATAGCAGGCTGAGATCACTTTTTTTATGAAGAACAATCAGAAAGTTTGTTTCGGGCTTCGGAAATCGGCTGTTCAAATCTATATTTCATCCTTAGAAACCTGATTTTCCTCTTTTCAACTTCTGTCCTTTATATCGAAAGCCATGAGCGCATTTCCCCTCCTGAGATAAAGCGCTCCGTTGCGGATTACAGGGTGAGAAAAATGCTCCCGTTTGCCCCGGGTAATTTTGAATGTGCTGATCACTTCCGGCTGCCCGTCTTGACACTTTATCAGGTTCATTTCTCCCCGCTGGTTGTAATAATACAGCCTATCATCAGCCAGAATAATGGTTCCTGCGCCGCATTTCAGGGAATCGGTGGAAATGCCGGTCTCCTTATCATGCCTTTGCAGGTTTTTCCTTGTATAACCGCAGGTATATATAGAATTCCCGGTTATTACAAAACCACCCATAAAATTGTCTATCGACTGGTTTCTCCAGACTTGTTGCACCTGGCTTCCGTCTGCAGAAAGTTTCAGTTTCACCGCCCCATTCCCGTCTCCTGCAATATAATAGATATAACTATCCTCGTACCAGGCGCTGTTGCTGTGGGTATCGCCATATCCCGGTTTTCTTTCGGACAGCGGATAAGTATCCTGTTCCTGCCACCAGAGCATCTGCCCGGTTTCTGCATCGATGCCCATGATCGCATAGGCAGAAAAGGTAACCAGAATTTTCCTCGCAGGCAGATGGATCAGAATGGGAGAATTATAGGCAGATCTCTCCCCCCTGCCCTTGCATATCCAGATGATTTTGCCTGTATGCCGGTCGAGGGCCACCACGTTGGTATCGGCGCCACCCGGTGTAAGAAATACCTTATCGCCCTCTACAAGCGGAGATTCGGAATGTCCGTGCAGGGGGTGCGTTCCATGCAAGTCGCCAATCATACTTACCGTCCATAACCTGCGACCCGTACCGGGAACAAAACAACTCAGGTCGCCAAGTCCTGTGCAGACATAAATTCCATCGGCTGTAATCGTGGGCGTGGACCTTGAACCGGGATAACTTATCATCCATTCCCTTCCGCAGGCAGTTTTCCATAGCAGATGCCCTGAAAGATCAAATGCATACAGGTACTCAACTGAATCGGTTTCCCCGGTAATATAAAGGTGATCGGAGGTGACTGCAGGAGCCCCAAACCCATTGCCAACGCTGTCGGATGACCAGACCATGCGCGGACCACCTGCAGGCCATGAACGCAACAAATGCGATTCATTATAAACACCTTTCCGGTCTGTACCTCTCCATTGTGCGATAACCTGAGTAAATGCCTGATTCGAAAACAGTATTCCCAGGCAGATTGCTAAAATCAGTATCTTCTTCATTTTATCAGATAGTGCTGATTAAAAATAATTACTTCCGTGAGGACCCAAGGGCTCCTTCTCCGGATACACGAAAATTGATAAAATTTCCCAGATTACCCAGCGGAATGAAAGAAATGTAATATGTTGTCCATCATCCTCCAACCGCAAATCCAGGCATACCCAGTGAAGCCACCATTGACCCACCGGGAAAAAGCCCTGAACCAGACCGTTCATTTTCGATCAATAGAACAAGTTCTCTTTTTTCCACCCGCGATTCATCATGATAAATCCGCCATTTAAATTACTCCCACAAACGAATGGTTTCACAGGCAACTTTGCTTCATTCTTATTAATTTGCGTTTTCGTTGCAAAATCCTTAAATTGGATAAATCCATAAGAAAGATTTGTTTATGAAGCATGTTTTCAGCCTGTTATTGCTATTGTCGATTTCATTTTTACAAATCCGTGCCCAGGAAAAAGATACCCTGAACCTGGTTCCGGAATCAGAGAAGGATACGCTGAAAATAACCATTCATGCTGAAAAGGATTTGTTTTCTTCGGTTTTTCCACTCAGAGTTACCTTCTTGCTAAACCTGAAGGAATTTATGAGGCAGCACAAGCAGGACAAGATATTTGATGCAGAGCTCATCTTGAATCTCACTCCCACCGACTCGGTTAAATCGAAAGTCAGAATCCAGTCATCGGGTACATTCCGGCGATCCTTCTGCAGTTTTCCACCCATACTCCTTCAGGTTAAAGGTAGCGAGAAACATAAGCAAAACCTGGACGCCAATCATACTTTAAAGCTGATCAACCAGTGCAAGAGTGAGGGAATGTATGAGAGTTACCTGCTGAAAGAATACCTGATATACAAGATGTTCAACATCATCAGCCCATACAGCTATAAGGTGAGGCTTGTGGTAGTGACCTATAGGGACGCTGCAAACCCGAGGAAACAATATGTAAAATACGGGTTCCTTCTAGAGAACACACGCCGGTTGGCGAACAGAACACATGCCAAATCGGTGAAGGAAGTGGGGTTGACCCGGCTGAATGTATTGCCGGATGACATCACCCGCACTGCCCTATTTGAGTATATGATCGGGAATTCTGACTGGGTAGCCTCCTCACAACACAACATCAAAATACTGGATCCCCTCGATGCCAATGTGAACCGCAGGGTATTCGTGCCGCATGATTTTGATTATTCAGGGTTCGTGAATGCCGATTACGCCGCGCCCAATGCCGAACTGGCGCAAGAATCTGTAAGGGATCGTATTTACCTGGGAGGATGTGTGAGCGATGAAGATTTTGAAAAAATATTCAGAGAGTTCGAAGCGAAGAAAGATACCCTTCTCAGTACCATTATTGATTTTCCACTTCTTGACAGGGTGGACAAGAAGAAGTCCGAAGCCTACCTGAATGAATTTTTCGACATGCTGAAAAATCGTAAACAGATGATTGCCTCATTGAGAAGGCAATGTGTGCCTGTGGTCAGGTAAACCGCCATACTTCATTGAGTTACCAAAGCCTGTTTTTGTCGAAAAAAGGTTTTGAAACCTTTACATAAAACAACAGGGCTGCAATGATGAACAACGCGCCAATGGTAAAGGCTGCGGAGAGACTGAATGTTTCAGCGGTTTTCCCGGAAATGATCATCCCGATTCCCACACCAATATCGAATGAGGTCAGGTAGGTGGCATTGGCGGTCCCGCGTTTGTTATGCGGAGCCAGACAGATGAAATTGGTCTGGAATGATGGGAATATTATGCCAAATCCGACGCCGATCACACAGGCCGAAATCATATACACCCAAGGGTGCGCCCACAAAGCAAAGAACAGAAAACCAATCCCCAGGATAGCGATGCCTGCCAGGGCTACCTCATGCAACTGCCCCTTGTCGACATACCTTCCGGCAAAAATACGGGAAACAGCAATTCCAAGCGCCAGCAAAGTAAAGAATACCCCCGTGCCTTTTACCCCCATGTCTTTGCCATACATGGCAGCAAAGGATAGCAGCATGCCCCACGATATAGCGATCATAATCAGGTTGATGCCTGTAGGTATTCCTTTTACAAGGACAAACCGGTCGAGCGACATGGTTTGTTCATGAACGATTTTCAATTTCGGAGGAGCCTCGATGAGCGCTACCAATGCGAAACCAATCGCCCCGGTAACCAGCGCAATGATAAAAATGGAATGAAAGCTGCTTTGAGCATAAAGGAACAATCCTACCATCGGACCGACGGCCATGGCGAGGTTATTGGATAGTCCGAAATACCCGAGACCTTCTCCTCTCCTTGATGTGGGCATGATGTCAATAGCAAGGGTATTGCCCGAAGTGGCACACAAACCCCAGGTGATGCCATGCAGGAAACGTAAAACGATCATCAGCATAACCGACCCGGCCACCATATATCCTGCAAACAGGGCAATGAAGAAGAAGTACGAGAGCAGGTAAACGGGTTTACGGGAGAAACTGTCCACCAGGTAACCAGAAAACGGCCTCGTCATCAGCGCTGCCACGATATAGACCGACATAATCACACCGATCATGGCCTCCCCGGCATGGTAATGCTTTACAAGGTAAAAAGGCAGAATGGCCATTAATAGATAGAAGGAAAAGCCCATGAGAAAATTGGCCAGCCATGAATAAATGAATTGAGAGGTCCAGAGC
>JAKAMP010000041.1:0-8194 GCA_021812865.1 Bacteroidota bacterium
TCTGCATCCCAGTAAACCTTGCGGTTCTCACGGAGGGCTGTGGTAGACATATGCGCAGTAATGGCTTCCTGGAAACCCTGGTCAATGTTGCAACTGGGTTGTGTCTTCGCCCGGATGGCATCCAGCCAGTCCTTGATGTGGAGATGGGTGGTATCTACCCTTTTACCTCCCCGATAGGTATACAGCAGTCCCCGGCTGGCAAAATATCTTTCGGTGGCTGATGTGACAGCATCCACATTCTTTCTCCCGGGTATATAGGTGTAAATTGGTTTCTCCGGATCGATCACGCCTTTCTGAATTAGTTCCTTGTAACGGGTTGATTCGGGATCGGCATAGATATTGAGCGTTTCGCCAAATGTCATGTAGCCATCGTGACCCATGATGGTCTTGCCCCTGTCCTTATCGCTGGCAAGGGTGGCGCTGTATAACATGGTGAAATTCCTATCGGGGTATTCAAAGGCAGTCTGGTAAACATCGGGAACTTCTCGTCCATCCTGGAAATAATAAATGCCGCCGGTCGAAACAACCGAGTGGGGAATACCAAGGCCCAGTATCTGGTTCATGGCATCGTATTCATGGGTGAGGAGGTCGCCTGCAAGCCCTGTTCCATAATCCCACCAGCATCTCCAGCGGAAGAAACGCTCCAGGCTGAATGGGTGCGGGGGTGCGTCGCCTAAAAACTGGTTCCAGTCAATGGTTTTCGGGTTTCCTTCCGGGTCGATATTATACACCCATGCGCCATCGGGGGAATTCCTGTTGGTACATACTTCAATCAGGTTGATCTTGCCCAGGATATTTTTGTCAATGGCTTCCTTGGCTTTGAGATAACTTTCTGTTTGCCTGCCCTGGTGTCCCAGCTGAAAGGTAATGCCGGCATCCTTGACCACCTTCACCAGTTCATACGTTTCCGGGATATTATGGGTCATGCATTTTTCAACATACACATGTTTCCCTGCTTTGGCGGCAGCCATGGCTATGGGTGCATGCCAGTGGTCGGGCGTGGCAATGATCACTGCATCGATATCGGGTGAAGCCAGCATTTCCGGGAATGTCAGGTAACGTTTGGCCCCAGGACCGAATTTCCCATTTTTGCCCTGCCTGTTGATATTTGCAGATGCAGCAATGGCTTCATTGGCACGTTTGTCGAATAAATCACATACGCCGGTAAATACAATATCCAGGTCATCCTGGTCGAGATAATCATTGAGCCTGTGATCGTTCGGATCATTTTTTGCGGCTTCAGCCATTTCATCAATCACGGCAGGTTGTGCAAAACCAGCGGCCCTCATGAGCTGCTCTCCACGAATCCCATAACCGATTATGCCGAGTTTTATTTTACTGCCCTTGCTTATCGATTCCGGACGGGCGATAACCGGGGATTCGTAACTGAGGTTCAGCTCGTTTTTGATCTGCTGAACCAGGGCATTCTCATTTTTTTTCTTCCGGATTGCCCCGTAGGCCATAGCACCCAGAACAGGCAGGGTAGCCAGGCCTTTCAGAACTGTCCGGCGTCCCATCTTGTTACTTTTATCTTTCTCCTCCATATTGGTAGAATTTCTTTCGTTAAAATGGATCAGTCGCTTACCTTGTCTTGCTGTGCCTTATGAGCCCCGAATATCAAACGGTCCAGGCCAATGATCCTGCCTGTAGGGAAAACATACAGCAAAGCAAGGGTAAACATCTCGATTATATTTTTATTAATCCACAGGTAGCTGCCTTCAGAAGGAACAACATACTGTGTATTCATGCCTGACGGATGGGACAGGCAATAGAAGGCCAGCAGAACAACGCCTGCCACGGTCGCAATCTGGGTGAGACATCCCAGGATCAGCCCCAGCCCAATCGCCGTCAATCCCCACATATTGAGAAAATCGGCTATGGATAATGCTGTCGGACTGGCAGCAATGCTATGGAACATTCCGGCAAACCATCCCTTCGAATCCATCAGGAAACCCACCGATGACCAGCCCGGATTCATGATCTTGACGAGACCTTCATACAGGAAATGCCACCCGATGAGCACCCTCACGGTAACCAGCAAGGTTGACTGCCATGCTGAATAATTCTTCATTCCTTTCATTATATGTATATTAATCCGGGAATCCCGGACAGATTAACTAATTCTAGATTTAAAACTGATTTTCGGAAACCAGCATAAGATCAAAGGGGACGGATCTTGATGGCCCTGAAATATACTTCAGTTCCATGATCCTGCAGGGCTAAATGGCCGGTCTTTGAAAGTCCGTATCCCGGATAATCCTTCCACTTGCTTTCTTTTACCTTCTTTTTCCAATCGGGTGACCATAATTCATATTCCACAACCTTGACGCCGTTCAGCCAATGCTCAACCTTCGGCCCCTGCACCTTGATGAGGCTCTGGTTCCATTCGCCAACCGGCTTTACCGTAGCATTCATGGCGGGGTACATGTCGTAATCACTTCCCGAATATTGTGCAGCTTTGAGCTTTTCGGGCCATCCTTTATCGTCAAGTAACTGGTATTCAGGCCCGGTAGCAAAGGTTTCCGGGTACTTCCCTTGCTCCACATGATACATTACACCGCTGTTTCCCTGGGCAGTGATCTTCCATTCCCAGCTCAGCTCAAAATTTTCGAACTGATCTTTGGTCATAATGTCGAGCGTCAGCTCCTTGTCGTTGCCAATCTGCTTTTTTCCTTCAGTATATAACATCCCGTCTTTGATCTTCCAGCGCGGAGGAATGGAATCAGCATTATACCCGGTCCAGTTGGCAAATGTTTTTCCATCGAACAGGAGTTTCCAGCCTTGTGCAGAATCTTCCCGGGAAACCACATTGATGGTATCTTTTATGGCAACAGGAGCAACTGTAGTGCTGTCCGTTTTGCTTTTTGCAGCATTCTTGCAGCCGGCAGGCACTAAAAGCATAGCCGGTATTGCAAAAATAATTACTGAAATAACTATTTTTTTCATATAGATGGTTATAGGTTTTGTTTATACTATGGACAAAATTAATAATTTGTAAATACGGGATGCTTTGCTTGGTCAATATTTGTGTCTCTTTATGATTTTTGCCTTTTATGCCTTCTATGTCCTGCGGTTCTTCGCTCTTTTAAGGTAGTTTTCCACTAAATTGCCTGTGAAAGAACCAATATATCTGATAAATCCTTATTTTTAAGCATAGAAAAGGACACTTACATACCCCTGAATTAACTAAATCCTCTCATTATGAAACTCAGCACGATCAGATTGATCCTGGCAGCCATCATTCTTATGCAGGCTGCATGGGGATGGGGACAGAATTCCACCGAACTGATGGAACTGGCCCGGATAAAGAATAATGTTCACTCAAAAAGGGTGAGCAGCTATGATAAAACCGGGGGCAACGGCGACTGCCTCGGAGGGATCAAAGACGGTGAAAAGATTAACATTATGGATGTAAAGGGCGCCGGAATTATCACGCATATCTGGATTACCATTGCGCCGCCGCCGCCAACCCTCAGCCGTAATGACATCATTCTGCGGATATATTGGGATGGTAATCCATTTCCATCGGTAGAATCACCCATTGGTCCATTCTTCGGCCAGGGTTGGGACGAAGCATATGACTTTGTCAGCGCTCCGCTTGCTGCAGCCCCGGTGCAGGGAAGGGCAATGGTTTCATACTTTGCCATGCCGTTTTCCAATGGGGCCAGGATAGAAATTGAAAACCAGAGCGGCCGCAATATTGATGCCTTCTATTTCAATATCGATTACGAAGAAATGGATAAATTGCCTCCCGATATGGGCCGCTTCTGCGCCTGGTACAACCACAAACTTACCGATGCCAATCCGGAAGGAGAAAATGAATGGGGAACGCTCGGTCCCCAGGGAAAGAATCTTGACGGTAAAAACAACTACGTCATTGCCGATGTTACAGGGAAAGGCCATTATATTGGGGTGAACTATTATGTGCATTCGCCCGGACCCATGTGGTACGGCGAAGGCGACGAAATGGTGTTCATCGACGGCGAGAAAACGCCTTCCATCAATGGCACAGGCACCGAGGACTATTTCAACATGTCGTGGTGTCCGAACACAGAATATAGCCACCCCTTCTTTGGTTTTGGAAGGGTAAACAAAGATATAGGCTGGATCGGCAGAACCCACCTCTACCGATTTCATATCGCCGATCCAATATATTTCGACAAGTCGCTGAAATTCACCATCGAACATGGTCACAACAACTGCCTTACTCTCGACCTGGCCAGTGTGGCATACTGGTATCAGCAAACCCCGCTAAGCCCGTTACCTCCTGCACCTACGAAAGCCGACAGACAACCAAAGCCATTCATTGGTCCGGTTGAAATTCACAAATGGCGTGATGCATGGAGAAAAAGCAAGGGGAATGGCCCTGAATTATGGGGAAATGAATAAACAAGATTCCCTGTTTACATAGTTCATAAAACCCGATCACCCGTGCCTGGAAGCAAACCTGGGACGGGTGATTTTGTATTGGCCTGGGAAATACTTTTTATTCCGGTAGTGTAGTCAAGCTTGTTACCAGAGGTTTTGCAATATCAACGGTGAAAGCTCATCCCGATGAATTTCAGTCCGTCGGTTATGCCTGTTCTCCAGTAAACCCAGCTGTGTTCTCCGTCGCGGGTACGGTATTCGTGGGGTATGTTCAGGTCGCGCATGAGAACATGCAGGGCTGAATTTCCCCGGTAAAGAAAATCATCGTCGCCACAATCAATGTAAAAGCGTACATCTTTTTTATGCGCTTCAGGAATGGCTTTGACCAGGTCGAGCACGCTATTTTTTCTGTAGTGATCGCTGAGCCGGTCTTTCGGTGTTTTGGCAGGGCCATATAGGGAAGAAAGCCAACCATCGTATTGTTTCGGGTCCATGGAAATGATCTCATCGTCGGTCCATACTGCCGCGCTGAATGCCACGCAAGCCGCAAACATGTCCGGATGATGCAGGGAATATACCAGCGAACCGTAACCGCCCATCGACAACCCGGATATTCCTCTGAATTCCTTTGCCGCCCTGATCCTGTAGGTCTGTTCCATATAAGGGATCAGCTCTTGCATGAACATATCCTCATACCTTGTTTTTCCAAGATAGTCATTTACATACCAGGTTACGCCGGCATCAGGCATCACGATGATCATAGAGGGTATTTCACCTGCCGCTATGGCCTGGTTGGCATACCGGTTCACTTCTCCAAACTGAACCCAGGCGGTTTCATTGTCGGTATAACCATGAAGCAGATACACTGCCGGATATGAGCGGGATGATGTGGAATAGTCCGGAGGCAGATAGATGCTGTATTTCACATCCCGTCCAAGTATTTTGCTATGGAAGCTGAGCGATTCCAGTACTTTTCCCTGGGCACAGATTACCGTCGGTGTGGTTTCCTGTCCGACGACCATGATATAGCCCATTAATAAAAGGGAAATAAGCATTATATACCTTTTCATTGATTTTTGGTTTAGTTTCTTTTTGTTTATTTGAATGATCAATAGCGGGTTGTGCGTATATTCCTGATTTCTGCGAAAACTTCTTCTCCTTCCAGACTGATCTTTGCATACTGACCTGAACGGAACGGACCCGGATTGACCAGCACAGTTTTCCCAATCCTGTCTATTCCAATTCCCTCATGGATATGTCCGCACAGACATAGAGCGGGCTGTGCCGATTCAATAAACTGTCTTACGGAGAAGCTCCCAACATGCAATCCGGGCTTTACCCTGTCGCAGATTGTGTTTGCAGGAGGCTCGTGAATGACTAAAACCAATGGGAGTCCATCCAAACTGGTATGCCTGATTTCATTGAACATGGTGGAGTATTCTTCCTCGGTATGTTCCTGGGGAGTGCTGCCCGGGCAGGGAAGGGAGCCGGAAATGCCTGTGAAATCATAGCCTCCATATGTGATATGCTGCAAATGCAGACTCATTCCTTCCAGCATAAAATACGCTTCAACTTCGGGATAATCGCAATTACCGGTTACAGCCAAAATCGTTTGATGAAATTTCCTGAGCCGGCTGACAATGACCTGCACCTGTTCTGCTTTTCCAAAATGCGTGATATCGCCTGTCAGTACAACAAGGTCAGCCTGGTCAAACTCATCCTTTAGCCGGCTGAAGGACTCGCTGCGTCCATGGACATCCGAGAACACAAGCAGTTTCATGAACATCAGAGATTCACGTGGAGAGCGGCTTTGATTATCCAGGAGATACCAAAAGTAAGAGCAGCCACACCCATGCTGATCGCAGCCATTTCAAAAAAGCGCTGTCTGAAGTTGTAACCTTTGGCCACTGAAATGTAATAATTGAAAACGAGGATGATGAGCAGGGCGAATACCATGGTAAATCCAAGACAAATGAGATAGTGCGAAAATAGGATGTATGGCAGAATAAGGAATACGACGGTAATCAGATAAGCTACACCTGTGTAAACGGAAGATCTGAGTGCTTTTTCGTGGCTTTCATCAGTTTTGGTGGACAGGTATTCCGAAGCAGCCATGGACAATCCGGCGGCTATGCCGCTGATGAGACCGGCCATAGCAATTACTCTTGTGTTCTGCAGGGCTAGCGAGAAACCGGCAAGGGAGCCGGTCAGTTCCACCAGGGCGTCATTTAGCCCAAGTACCACCGAACCGATGTATTCAAGCTTTTCTTCCTCGATCAGTTCGATCAGTTCATGTTCATGCCTGTCCTCATCCATCGCTATCTGCTCTGCTTCGGGGATCACTTTGGCAATTCCCTTGTAAAAGTCCTCTGCTTTTGACTCTCCGCTTTCCATGAGCTTGATGCCAAAGGTCAATCCCAGTACCCTGGCAATCAGAACATATTTGAAAACTCTCCAGCGAGCGGGTTTGACTTCTGTTCCCGTATACTGCTGCCAGAACCCTGCATGGGCCAGTTCTTCGGAAGCGATCTTCTGAAGCACAGCCTTGTTGCCTTCGTGTTTGATCTTTGCGGCCAGCTTGCTGTAAATCAGGTGCTCGGTAACCTCGTTCTGTTGGGCAATCAACAGCTTTTTCAAAAGAACCAGATCAGCGATGGGCTTATTCATGGCAATTCATTTTTAAGGGTTAATATGTTTATCCCCGAGAAATGGCGCTGTGCAGGCCAGCAAAAAGGCACCCGAGGCAAAAGCATTGTTTAGCAGGGGCGGGGTAAGGTCGTAGGATTCCACTGGAGCTGTCATGGGAAAATCCATGCCTGCATTGCCAATTCTGCCGTCCCGGTGCAGGAACCCCACCAGGGCAGTCAGCGATTGGTCAAGTAGCGGGAGGTATTTTTCCTTATTCAGCCACCCGGCTTGTACAAGCAGGTAGAGCGATTCCAGGATGATGCCGGTCCCCGCTGTTTCAGGATATGAACTGTACTTATCGGTTACCTGGTGCCACATTCCCCTTGGATCGCGGTAGTTGAAAAGACTATCTGTGAAATGGGTTATCCATTGCTTCATATCCGTATTGCCCGGGTAGGTCCCAGGCAGGATAACTGCCGTATGGGCCATGGCATGCAGGGCCATTGCCTGTGCCCTGAGCCAGAATGGCCCGTTCAGTATGCTGGAATCATTGTCCCAGCCCCTGCCGCGGTACCATAGCCCTGTGTTTTTGTCAAGAAGAACCTGGCGGTAGATAGAGCATTGACCCACTGCTTCATCCAGAAATTTGTTTTTGCGGCTAAGCCCACCGGATCTTGCCATCAGAAGAACATAACCGTGCATCCTTTCAACCGATGTTTTTACAGATTGTTTCGACTGAATGCCTACTGCCCCGTCGCCGTCGTGCGGAGTGGTTTTTATGGCATATTCAGCCAATTGTTCCATTACAGAAGGAAACGAATCATCGCCTTCCATCCGGTTCATTTCGAAAGGTAGGCAAGTGAAACTATCCAGCCATCGGTTCACGTCCATGTAGAACTTTTTGTTCTTGTTCCACAATGCCTTCACCGGTTCAAGGTATTCTTCACGTCCGGCAACCTGGTATAACCTGAGCAAGCCTTCCTGGCAGATATCGCCGGAATCCCGGAACGGCCATCCTGATGAAGCAAGAAGCCTGTTTGCAGCAACTACTGCCGCCTGTATCATGCTGTTCTTATCGGGAATCATGGTTCACGGCTCCAGTTAATATGACCTGCTGGGTAAGGGCAGCCTTTTCGGCCGATGCTTCGGCCAGCCCGGCAGCCATCGCATCGGTAAGGTTCACCTCGGGCTCTTTCCC
>JAKAMP010000041.1:8204-10575 GCA_021812865.1 Bacteroidota bacterium
CAGAAAGTCGTTCACCAGCATCCTCACCGCATACACAAAATCAGTATTCTTGCCGTTCTCTATGGTTCTCCATCCTTCCCTTTCCAGTAATTCCAGCCTGTTGTCTGTACTCAGCTTCATCTGTCCCCTGTTACCGATCAACTGTATAGCCCAGCCTGCCGTATCATCCAGGTGATGTTTGATGTTTGAATACAAGGCAGTCACTCCGCCAAAATCCATTCTTAAATTGATTTCCCGGTCGGGCAGAGGTTTTCCCGGCACGGGCAATGAGCCTGACTGAACCGATCCTATATTGCTGCCGGTAATGAACCTTACCAGGTCGATCAGGCATGCCCCGGGCCCCAGGAACGAGTTATGCCTGAAGGTCATCAGATGATCCTTTTCCGGATCATTCAGCTGGATTTTAATGCTTTGCAGTGTGCCAAGCGCTCCCCTGGAAACCAAGTCGGCAGCCTTTTCTGATGAGGTCTGAAAACGATGATAATACGAAAATCCGGCACGGGCATTGTGCAGGCTGGCATTCAATTGCAGAAGATTCAACAAGGCAGGGTCGCCCGACGCTGGTGGTTCTGCAAGCACATGAATGCCTTGGTTCAGCCAGCTGGCAATATGCTGGTATCGCTTTCGCGGAATGCTGCCCACCCAGACGGCATTAGGCTTCAGATGGCTCACCCTGCCAGGTTTTACGGCAATCAGGTTCCCGCTGAAACTGTTCTGCAATATTTTCCGGTAAAAATCAAATTCCTCTGTGGTACCGCAAAAGGCCAGCCGGAAGCGGTCAGTCTTGTTCCGTTGCACTTTTTCTGAAGAAAGCTCCCGGAGAGAGTTGATAGATGGGAGCAGCAGAACACTTCCTGCTACAAGCCCCTGCAACCGTACAAATTGTCTCCTCGAGAGTTTCATTATACTTGAAAATTACTTGCCTGGCAGTTCGTAGCTTACGAATGCAAACTTTTTGCTGTCGGGCGACCAGGAGGGTACATTAATGGTTCCCTGCCCGCCGAACAGCCGAACTAGCACATCAGGGGTTCCTCCTGATGCCGGGATTATCCGCAACATAACCTGTTTATTTGCCGGGTGTCCCTTCACATCTTTATCGTAGGAAAGGAACACGATCCATTTGCCATCAGGCGACGGGTGTGCAAACCAGTTGTTATACTCGTCAAAGGTCACCTGCTCCTGATTCGAACCGTCAGGATGCATACGCCATATCTGCATATGACCAGTCCGCTCAGAATTGAAATAAATCCATTTGCCATCGGGCGAATAATCCGGTCCGTCATCCAGACCGGGAGCATCGGTAAGTCTTTGTTCTTTTCCCCCTTCCACTGGAATGGTGTAGATGTCGAATTCATTATTCCGTGAGGCACAATATGCAAGCGTACGTCCGTCGGGCGACCATCCATGCCAGTAGGAGGGACCTTCCTGCGTAACCAGTCGCGCTTCACCTCCTTCTGAGGGAACAAGGTAAATCATCGACTTGCCGTCTGTATTGCTGCTTATGGCGATCCATTTGCCATCGGGCGACAACCCGTGGTCGTTGTTGCACTGGTTCGCAGTACCGGTTTCAAGCCGTACAGATTCCCCACAACTGAAGACTACCTTCTTATATAACCGGCCATGGCAGTTAAAGATAAGCGAACTGCCATCACGGGTCCAGTTCGGGGCCTCAAAATGCGACCTGGCCTTATAAACCACCTGTGCCTTTTTCGTATCGAGGTCATACACTTGCATGTAACTGATGATCGAATCAAAAGGCAGAACTTGGGTGTACGCAGGTTTTGCATTGGTCAGGAAGAACAGAACGACCATTGCCACTAAGGCTTTTGCCGTATAAGCGAAAAAATATTTTGCATTCATGGGCGTTGAATTAAATTTTCATTTTACAGTAAACAAATATCTGCCCGAAGAGATTGCAAATGTCACACTGTTTTTTTCGGAATTTGCATATTGCACATCTTTGGACTTGCCGGCAACTTTACCTTTCTCAAAAATTTTCCTGCCCGATTCTGTGATGGTGAATTCTTTACCTTCTGGTACCGGCAATTTCACAGTGGCCGTGGTATTGGCAGGAATGAGCAGGTTCAGGGTGAATACGCCATCTTTCCTGTCCCAGCGGGATGAAAGCAGTCCATACCCGGTTTGCAGGCTTGCTTCAGCCCAGGTCAGGTTTCCGGCAGGTATGGGAGCGATGAGGGTGTGTTTGAATCCGGGCTGGTCAAAATCGGGACGGATACCGGCTAAGTACTGGAAATACCACTGGCCAACACTGCCATAGGCAAAGTGATTCCTTGAGTTCATCTGGTCCGGCCGTTCTGTATCGCTGTTCCAGAGTTCCCACATGGTGGTGGCGCCCTTTTCTACCATGTAT
>JAKAMP010000042.1 GCA_021812865.1 Bacteroidota bacterium
TGCCGAATTCAAATACCCCAACAACAAGCAGTATTTAGTGAGTGTGAATATTCGTTTCTAACAGAAAAAGCAATATCTTATGAAAAAGATAACCTTATATAGTGCTCTTTTGCTGTCCCTGGTTGGGTTAAGCCGTTGCGATCTCAATGTGATCCCCACGGATGGTTTGACCGGCCAGCAGATTACCACCACCTCCGACGGGCTGCCGAGCCTGGTGAACGGCTGCTATGCTATCTTCAAGGATGCAACCGACAATGGCAACAATTGGTACCTGAGGCAGTATTACCAGCTTAGCGATTTCGCCAGCGACGATATCGTGTGCGCCTATAAAACGGAAGACGACCTGATCAATAGTTTCAGGTATAAAGACCGTACGCCCGAAAAATCAAACATCAACAGTTTCTGGGCTCAGAACTATAAAATCATCTATGGCGCCAATGTGGCCATCGATATGGCTAACAAAAAAGGCAATGACCCGCTTTCCAATCAGCTGAAGGGTGAAAGCTATTTCCTAAGGGCTTTTGCCACACATAACCTGGTGCGCCTGTTTGCAAAGCCTTATTCCGACGCGAATAAAACATCGCCCGGGGTGATCCTTCGTGAAGATTTGACCGACAATAAGCCTAAGGCCAGGGCAACCCTGGAAGAAACCTACCAGTATATCATTTCCAGCCTGAAAACTGCAGCAGACCTGATGCCTTCCGATAAGCCTGCAGAACGTAGCGGCGCCGGCTTTGCTTCAAAGGAAGCTGCCTGGGCCCTGCTTTCAAGGGTTTATCTGTATCAGAACGATTGGAACAACGCCATTGCCTACAGCGATTCGGTGATCGGCTCCGGATTATATTCCCTTACCACGGCTGAGAATTATGCCAATTATTTTGTGAATGCAAGAAATGAATCGGAAACCATCTGGTTTATTCCCTTCCTTACCATCGATGATAAAAGGGAAGGTTCCATCGCATCCATGATCTATAACGGACCTTCCTGCTGGGGAGAAGAAGGCGTTTCTCCTTCCCTGATGGAAGCTATGGGATTCGGCACCGAAATGCAGGGTGTAGACCAGCGCTGGCAACTCATCGAAACTGACAATACCGGTGAAAAGAACGGAGTAACCCTGTATTATGTGAAAAAATTCTCTAATCAGGACAATTCTGCCACATTAAGTTCTCCCGTGATGCTTCGCCTGGCTGAAGTTTACCTCAACAGGGCTGAAGCCTATGCCCATCTCGGCGATGTGGCCACTGCCGTAGATGACCTGAATACCCTCCTCGAAAACAGGCTGATTCCGGCTGCAGGCAAAACCATCGATGACTATAAGTATATTGCTGGCTCCATCACAGCCGATCAGATTGTTGACATCGTGCTGAATGAAAGAAGAATTGAGCTTGCCTTTGAAGGTCACCGGATTTTCGACTTACTGAGGAACGGTAAAGATATCGTACGCAATTACTGGGGATTCCACCTCGACACTTACAATGGCGTACCTGCAAGTAGTAATCCGGGATTGACCGCAGGCGGTGTGGTTTTCCATGCGAACGATCCCAGCGATATTTACCCCATCCCGGTGAATGAACTCAGTACCAATAAGCTTTGTGTGCCAAACCAGTAATAATGTAACCCTATGAAATATATGCATAAAATATTATCCTATGCGGCAGCTGCAGTGATGCTTTTCATGCTCTCCTGCGCGAAAGAGGGGCATTATACCCTCGAATCCACACCTCCCCTTGATTTCCGTTCCTATTATAACGGACTCACGGTAACCTTTGCCAATGCGGTTCCCGGTACTACCGCTATCAGCTGGGATTTTGGAGACAACTCCAGCATGGTGACCGGCGATTCAGTGGAACATACGTATACAACCATCGGGAACTATGTCATTACCATGAAAGGAACCCTTAATGGCCAATCATACACCTTTCATACCGTGCTGAGGGTAGATAAAGCCTCCCTGGTGAAAATGGATGATGGTACCTTTGACGACTGGAAAAATGTCACCTACCCGGATTTCCAGCTAAGGGGAAAAGGAGTGATCGATACCGGCAAGATTGATTATGATGCCAATAATGTATATTTCTTTCTCCAGTATATCACCCCCGATGCAAATGCCAATCTCGACAATGGGATCATTGACATTTTCCTGGATGTGGACAATTCCGCTTCTACCGGGCTGACCCTGAAAGGGCTGGGATGCGATTATCTCCTGGAGGGAAATGTGCCCAACTGGTTTGATCCTTATGTATTTTCGGGAGCATCTCAATCTGACTGGAATTTTGCCTGGTTGTCGCTGCCTGGTTTTTATCAACTTGGCCATACCGAAACCAGCGGAGATACCGTAAGAATGGAATTCTCCATTTCGCGCGAAAAGCTGAAAATCACACAGGATGTATTCCAGTTTGCATTAAACCTGATGAATTCCGATTGGTCAGGTATTGGAGATCTCGCCGATGCCGACCTGAATGAGAAAATAGTAGTTAGAATGGATAAGCAGTAGTAGCAGTTAGGTGCAGTTTAGTAGAGGGTCCGGATAAACTATCCGGACTCTTTTTTTTCTGTTGATGGCAATATGAATCTGAATCAACCCATCTTGGATGAGTAAATGGCAATTCGGAAATAAAGCGGTAGCGGGTAAGGACGAAAAGATCAGGCCAGGATCAGGTTGATTCCTGCATCCTCAATTCGTTTCCTGTCCTCTTCACTGATCCCCTCGTCGGTGATCACCGTGTGAATCTTTTCCAGGTCGCAGATATAGGCAAGGCTTTTTCTGAGGAATTTGCTGGAATCGGCCACCAGGATCACCTCGCGGGCAAGCCCAATCATCAGCTGGTTCAGATGGGCTTCCTCGATATTTGGGGTATACACGCCATGCCGGGTGTCAAACCCGTCAACCCCTAGAAAAACCTTGTCAACATATAGGTTCTGCAGGTTCTTTTCAGCAAGGGGGCCCACAAGCGATAGAGAAGTCCGGCGCAGGTAACCACCGGGAATGATTACATTTACATTGTGAAAGGTGATGAGCTGGTTTACGATATTCAGGGCGTTAGTTACCACCGTAAGATCGCTCACCGGTGGCAGGTTTTTAACGATTTCAGCCGTCGTCGTTCCGGAATCAATGACTATGGTATCCCGGTCTTTGATCATCTTCGCCGCCCTTTTTCCTATTCTGATCTTTTCTTCCAGGTGTAGCTTGTCCTTATCGGATATGCGGTAATCAATGCCTACGCCTCCTTCCATCTTGATCGCTCCGCCCCGGGCACGGATCAGCATATTCTTCTTTTCCAACTGATCCAGGTCGTTCCGGATCGTTACCTCGCTCACATCAAACTGATGGCTCAATTCATGCACCAATACCTGTCCTTCTTCCGTCAGCTTCGAAAGGATGATTTTTCTTCTCTCTACAGTGGAATTTCCTTCTTTACGGCTCATAGACTTTTTTCTGTGTTCGAAAGTAAAGATATGTATATTTCACACACATCAAAGAAAAATTGCTTTAAAATATTATATTCAAAAGTTTAAAAATTTCGAAACCTTTTCTTAAATTAGCAAAACCTTTCTATTTCGTTTTTTAGATTATTTTTTTACTTAACTTATTATTATCAACCTATGAATTACCTGGGTTATACCGAAGATGACCTTTACAAACTGGGAGGAATCCACACAGGCCGTGAAATTGCCCTCCAGCCTTTCTTGTGGATGAATATATACAGCCGGGTGAACCAGGAACGGGATACGCTGAAAAAATATCTGGACCAGGCTCTTTCGGGAGTTTCCAAAGTCATCCTTACGGGTGCAGGCTCCAGCGCTTTTATCGGCAGGTCTCTGAAGGGAAGTTACCGGAGGTTGCTGAATGTCCATACCATCGATGTTCCTACAACCGACCTCGTATCACACCCATTGGATTACCTGTCGGATAACGAAACTATCCTGCTCGTCTCCTTTGCCCGTTCAGGTAACAGCCCTGAGAGCATCGCGGCAGTATCGCTGGCCGATAAACTCTGTAAAAAGTGCTTTCACCTTATTATTACCTGCGACGGAAAAGGTGAGTTGGCCAACTACCAAACCCGTTCACCCAAGTATGTATTTATCCTACCCGAAGAATCGAACGATCAGAGTCTTGCCATGACCGGCAGCTACTCTGGTATGCTGCTGACCGGATTGCTTCTTTCCCGTATCGGGAATTGGGACGCGATGGAAAACGCAGTCAGTATTCTTTCCGGCTATGGCAACCGAATTCTTATCGGATTTGCACCCATGCTGCATAAGATTGCTTCCATGCCCTTTGAACGTGCTATTTTCCTTGGATCAGGACCTTTCCTGGGAACCGCCACGGAATCACACCTTAAACTGCAGGAGCTCACCGACGGCAGCATCATATGCAAGGAAGACAGCTACCTGGGATTTCGCCACGGACCCAAAGCCGTAATCAACGGCCATTCGCTTGTGGTGTTTATCCTGTCGAATGATCCCTATGTGCATCGCTATGAAGCCGACCTGATACAATCCATGAACAAGGGCAAAAAGGCCCTCTATACCATTGCCGTGACCGAAAGCCCTGTTCATGACCTGCATTTTGATCTTTCGGTTGAAATGTCCGCCGCAGGAAGGCAACTCGAAGAAGATATGCTTACCGTACCTTCTATTCTTCCGGCACAGTTACTTGGATTTTACAAGTCGCTGAATCTTGGTCTGAAGCCCGATGCGCCTTCCGTTAGCGGAGCCATTTCCCGTGTGGTGGAAGGTGTGAAGATTTATCCCTTTTAGACCATGCATGTATGAATGCAGAAATACGCAAAAGAGCATCCCAGGCTGGCATGCCTCTTATGGACTTCATCCTTTCCCGGATCAGGCAACTTGAGACTGAATCGGGAATTCACCGTACCATTTTTGCAGCCTGTCCCAATTCTCACGCCGTGATCAGGGCCGCCCTGAAATCGGCAAAGAAGAATAATTCGCCCATCAAGTTCGCTGCAACCCTCAACCAGGTGGATACCGATGGAGGATACACACGGCTCACCCAGCAGGACTTTACAAACCTGATCCGCCGTGAAGCCAAAGAAATTGGTCTCACTGGTCCGGTGATCGTTGCCGTGGATCACGGTGGTCCATGGCTGAAGGATATTCATGCGAGGGAGAAGTGGTCATATCACGACAGCATGCAGGCCGTGAAACGGTCGTTTGAAGCGGCAGTGGATGCAGGCTATGACCTGCTTCATATTGATCCGACTGTAGATATCACTCTGCCCAAAGGCCAGATCATCAGCATTGATGTGGTAGCTGCGAGGACTCTTGAACTGATTGAGCATGTGGAGAAATATCGCAAAACCCGCCATCTGCCTGCTGTTTCTTATGAAGTAGGAACCGAGGAGGTGCATGGAGGACTGGCGGACCTGTCGGTTTTCAGAAAATTTCTTGAATTGCTGAAAACTGGCCTGAAGTCAGCCGGACTAGCGGAAACCTGGCCATGTTTTATCGTAGGCAAGGTGGGTACCGACCTGCATACTACTACCTTCGACCCCGATGTGGCGCGCCAGCTTACTGCCATTGCCCGTGAATACGGAAGTGTGATCAAGGGACATTACACCGACGGTGTAACCAATCCTGAAGCATATCCCCAGGCGGGGATGGGAGCAGCCAATATCGGACCGGAATTCACTGAACGCGAATACGACGGCTTAATGCAACTGGAACGGGTACAGGCTAACCTTGTGAACATCGGAAAAATATTCCAACCGGTGGAAATGCGAAAAGCCCTTTGGAACGCAGTGATCGCTTCGGGGCGATGGAAGAAATGGCTTCAGCCCGGTGAGAATCCGGAAAGCTTTTTTGCCCAGTCATCTGCGCGCCAGGAATGGCTCATCAAAACCGGGTGCCGGTATATTTGGGAGACACCTGAAGTTGTCAGTACAAGGGCAAAACTGTATGCCGAACTCGGAAATCAAGGGATTGATGCCCGGGAAATTGTGGAGGCTGAAATTGAAAGGGCCATGGATAAATATTTCTCGAGTTTCAACCTGGTTGGATTAAATGCATTAATTTAATCCACCGGGAAAATATCCACGGAATGTCTATCCCGCGCTATACCCTGTCGGGTATGGTTAGGGTGTAAGTTCTGTTGTTAACTAAAAGGTCTATGATGATACCAGAAGATAAGAAATACAATGTGGTGGTGGTCGGCGAGCTGAATATCGATGTTATCCTGAATGGCATTGCGGGATTTCCCGAGATGGGGAAGGAGATCATTGCCCAGGATATGACAGTGACCCTGGGCAGTTCATCGGCTATCTTCGCCAGCAACCTGAGCGCATTGGGTAACCGGGTATCCTTTGTGGGAAAGATGGGTCAGGATAATTTCGCGGAACAGGTGCTCCGGAGCCTGCTCGACAGGAAGGTCGAAACCGGGCGGATTATCCGGTCATCCACCTCGTCAACCGGCGCAACCATTGTGCTCAACTACGGACAGGATAGGGCCATGGTTACTTATCCGGGCGCCATGGAAGAGCTTAAGCTTGACGATATCAGGAAGGAATTCCTGGAAGAAGCCTCGCACCTGCATTTTTCGTCCTGCTTCCTGCAACCTGGAATCCGGAAGGCTTTGCCTGAACTTTTCCGAACGGCCAAACAGCTGGGACTAACCACCTCTCTCGATCCTCAATGGGATCCTGCAGAAAACTGGGACCTTCCCCTCGACCAACTGTTGCCCTGGGTGGATGTATTTCTCCCCAATATGCAGGAATTTCTCAATCTTACGAAATCACTCCGGCTGGCGGAAGCCATCGAAAAGGTAAAATCGTTTGCCCAGCTGCTGGTGATCAAGGATGGCAGCAACGGGGCCTGGGCCTGGGATGGGTCTCAACTGCTCCAGCGACCTCCTTATTTCAATAATGAAGTGGTGGATTGCATCGGGGCCGGCGACAGCTTCAATGCCGGCTTTATCCATAAGTTTGTAAGAAAGGAAAGCCTGCAGGAATGCCTTTCCTTTGGCGCCCTTACCGGCGCCATGTCCACCACGGAGGCGGGAGGAACGAAAGCCTTTGAACAGATGGACCGGTTTATCCGGGTAGCCAGGGACAAGTTTCATTATATTGTATAAACATGCTTCTTCAGGAAAAACTAAACGAACTGAAAAATCAGAAGAAGGCTCTGCTGGCTGCAAATTTTTACAACTACGAAACCCTTGCCGGTATTCTGAAAGCTGCAGCCGGCATAAATTTGCCTGTTATCCTGCAACTGTCGCAAAGTTCCCTGGAATACCTTGGAATCGCTGTGGCAGCAAATATGGGAAGAACCGCGCTTAAGGAATACGGAGTGCAAGGATGGCTACATCTTGATCATGGAAGCTCCGTAAACCTGGTCAGGAAATGCCTCGATGCCGGTTTTGATTCTGTAATGATCGATGCCAGCGAGAAATCTTTCGACGAAAATATAAGGACAACTTTGGAAGTGGTGAAGCTTGCACAGCCCTACAAAGTCAATGTGGAAGCCGAACTGGGCTATGTGGCAAAGCTTGGCCAGGAGCAGGATACCGGATCATTCACTTTACCCGGGGATGCAAGAAAATTTGCCGTAAGCACGGGCGTGAACTGTCTTGCCGTAGCTATTGGTTCTGCTCATGGTTTTTATAAAAAGGAACCGAAGCTTGACATGGAACGCCTGGCAGCCATTGCCAGTGTTGCACCTTGCCCCCTGGTACTGCATGGCAGTTCGGGTATTCCCGATTCTATGCTGCAGGAAGCTATTCGTAAGGGCATAACCAAGGTTAACCTTGCCACAGAAACCAAAAATGCTTTTATGAAACGATTGCAGGAAATCCTTGCCGGAAATACGGAAATTGACCTGAGGAAAGTTTTTCCTGTTGCCATTGATGCAGTTGAAAAACTGATTGCCAGTAAACTGAATGTCATTAATAACGCATGAATCCTGTATAAAATGAAAGAAATATCATATAAACGACGCATGTATTTCCGGGGAATTCTTTCCCTCCTTCTTTTTTTTGGTATCTATTCCGGTCTTAAGGCGCAGGATCCGAATACGATACTCCTTCGCAATTACAGGCCGCATTCCGTTTATCATATACCGGTAACCGTTGTGAATAAGGCAAAATTCCCGGTAATCGATATGCATTCTCATCCATACGCACGATCGGAAGCAGAAATTGCAGCCTGGGTAAAGTCCATGGATGAATGCGGCATACGGAAAACCATTCTTCTTACCTATTCCGTGGGGCCAAAGTTTGACTCCCTTTGCAAAGCGTATGGAAAATATGGCGACCGTTTCGAACTGTGGTGCGGCTTTGATTATTCGGGTTACGATAAGCCTGGATATGGTCCCGCCGCGGTGAAGGAACTGGAACGCTGTCATGCCATGGGTGCAAAAGGAGTTGGCGAACTTGGCGACAAGGGCCTGGGCGAAACTTATTCTCAGCCTGTGCCGGGCAAGGGTCTGCATATCGATGACCCGCGCCTTAAACCGCTGTACAAGAAATCCGCGGAACTGCACATGCACATCAACGTGCACATTGCCGACCCCATATGGATGTATGAGAGAATGGATTCCACCAATGACGGTCTCATGAATGCCTATGAATGGAAGGTAGATATGACCCAACCGGGTATTCTCGGCTTTGACCAGCTGGTACAGACGCTTGAAAATGCAGTGCGCGACAACCCTAAAACCACCTTCATTGCCTGCCACTTCGCTAACCTCATGCACGACCTGGACAGGCTGGGGAAACTGTTCGACAAGTATCCAAACCTGTACGCAGATATCTCGGCCAGGTATGCTGAAACTTCTACCATTCCCAGGTTCATGAAAGATTTCTATTTGAAATACCAGGACAGGCTGATTTATGGAACCGATATGGGTATGGATCCTGGGATGTACCGTATCACCTTCCGGATACTCGAAACCCAGGATGAACATTTTTATGAAATCAGTCAGTTTGGCTATCACTGGGCCTGCAATGGCTTCGATCTGCCTCCTGCAATATTGCAGAAACTGTATTCGGAGAATGCCCTGAAAATCATGAAATGATTCTTGCTAAACCCCTTAAATACTAACCGATGAACAGACTTCTTCTGATTTTAACGGGCTTGTTCTCATTGTTGCTGCTCTCATGCAACCGCACCATACAGATAAGCAACGGCGATCTTGCCATCCGCATCAACCATAAGCTGGAGACTAAAATACTCAATACAGCCAATGGGGCAGGTCCGCTCATGAAGGACTACGCCAGCGCCGAATTCCTTGTTTGCAGGAAATTCATAGCAAATGATTTTAAAATAGGAAGTACGCATAGAGGATATATGAGAGATAGCATAGGGAAAGGGGAAAGGATTGTCATTACTGGTGATTATAAAAATGGCCCCTGGACGATTCGGAAGATACTGGAATATACGGTTTATGATTCCTTCCCGGGAATGGCACTGCTTAGAGTTAAATATGTCAATACCTCAGACAGGCATATTGAAGTCTCTCGATGGGTAAATCATCATTATGATATCCTTGCGGGCAATGATAATCCCGCATTCTGGTCTTTCCAGTCAAGCTCCACCGGGGCAAGGAAGGACTGGATTGTGCCGGTAGACTCGTCATATTACCAGGAAAATTACCAGGGGATGAATAATTCTGATTACGGGGGCGGAACCCCGGTGGTAGACTTGTGGAGAAAGGACGCCGGCATTGCTATCGGGCATGTGGAAATGAAGCCTAGACTGGTTTCATTGCCGGTGGAAAAGGATCAGTATGATCATTATGCAACCATCAGTATATCCCGAAAATTTCAAAAAGACTTTGATTTTGCGCCGGGAGACACCCTCTCAACTTATACAACCTTTGTGAGTGTTCATAAAGGAGACTATTTCAACTCGCTCAGGCAGTATTCATCATTTATGCAGAAGCAGGGCATTCGCCTTGCACCTGTTGAACCCGCAGCATACGAAGCGGTATGGTGCGCCTGGGGATACATGCGGAAAGTCACTCTCGATGAAATTACCGGAACCCTGCCGAAAGTGAAGGAACTGGGATTGAAATGGGTCGATATTGACGATGGATACCAGCAGGCGGAAGGCGACTGGGATGTAAACAGGGAGAAATACCCTCATGGCGGCGCTGACATGCGGAAACTAGTGGATCAAATACACTCCATGGGTCTGAAAGCCAAGATTTGGTGGGCGCCCCTGGCTATTGATCCTGATTCGAAACTTTTGAAAGACAATCCCGACCTGCTGCTCGAATCGCCCGATGGCGCTCCCCGGTTCATTAGCTGGTGGAACAGTTATTATATGTCGCCCGTTTACAGCAAAACCATTGAACATACAAAGGGTGTGCTGAAAATGTTCCTGTCAGACTGGGATTACGACGGGCTGAAAATGGATGGACAGCACCTCAACTGTGTTCCTCCGGATTATAATGAACGTCATCACCTTGAAAATCCGGTGCAGGCTTTTGAAGATCTCCCCCTGTTCTATAAGATGATCTACGAAACGGCCCGAGCATATAAACCACATGCAGTGCTTCAGATATGTCCCTGCGGCGACGCCATGTCGTTCTATATCATGCCCT
>JAKAMP010000043.1 GCA_021812865.1 Bacteroidota bacterium
TTGAATTTCATCAATAGGTGTACCAGCCACATGGATGTACTGGAGTTAAAATACTGGAGCCTGATGGTAATATTGATCTTTGGAACTGGCGACTTGATAAATTCTGCCACCCACTCATCCAAAGGCTGATAAAATTGAATGGAATTTTCGGGGATAGAGGTACCCTTAATTTCAAGAACACCATTGGCCGCATCGAAATTAACTTCAGGAGTTTTTGCAGTGGCTTCTCTTACAAGATTTTCCATAGGGGCATATTGTGTTTTAGACTATATAACGAAACTTGCCAGATCAAATTTGAATAAAGGTAATACTTTTTCGGCCATTTCCGAACGAAATATATGAACAGATTGCTGGTTTTACTACAGATAACAGTTAGGACAGTGTCTTCCGCAGTTTTTGCCTTTGTTTTTTGCTTTACTGAAGACCGACAATGCAAATTGCCAGGTTGTATAAACCGTTGCCGATGCTACGATCATGATGACAAGATATTGCTGAAGCATAAGTTTATCTGTTATATATGAAAAATGAGACTTCCCAGGTGGTAAAAAGTGAATGCCATAATCCAGGCTACAGCCGTGGTATATCCGACAGTGAACATTGCCCATTTCCAGTGACCCGTTTCATTCTTTATGGCTACGATAGAGGCAATGCAAGGGAAATAAAGTAAAACGAAGACCATGAAGGATAAGGCATTCAGTGGTGTAAATATTGGTTTTCCCGCATGAGGCCCCGAAACAAATACCTGTTCTTTCAGTCGCGCGGCCAGTGCATCTTTGCTCTCTGCATGCGGATCACCGTGATAAAGCACAGCCAGGGTGCTTACCACAATTTCCTTAGCGGCCACACCGGATAAAATGCTTACACTCATACGCCAGTCAAATCCGAGCGGGCTCATTACGGGCTGTATCCATTTTCCCGCACGGCCAATCATGGAATATTCCTGTTCTTCGCTCTTCTTTTGTGCATCAATCTGGTGAAGGGCTTCGATTCTCTTTGCATTCACCAGGGTGACTGAATCATGCTGGCCTGATGCTTTGAAGTGGTCTGCCAGGGCAGTATCTTTATTCTGAATGGATTGAGACATGGCCGCATAATTCTTTGAATAGGTCTTCGGTTTGGGATAATAACCGAGAGCCCAGATCAATATGGATGCAACAAGGATAATTCCTCCCATTTTTCTGAGGTACTGCGAAGTGCGGTTCCACATGTGAATAACTGTTGCCCTTGTTGTAGGCATGCGGTATGGCGGAAGCTCCATTACGAAGGGTATCCCCTTTGCCCTAAATAAGGTTTTCTTGAATACAATCGCCAGAATAATGGCAGTGAATATCCCGGTTGCATAGATTAAAAACAGCATGGAGCCCGAATGTTTAGGGAAGAAGGCTCCGATAAACAGAATGTAAACCGGCAATCGGGCGCTGCACGACATGAAGGGATTGATCAGCATGGTAAGGATGCGGTCATTCCGGTTTTCGATGGTGCGGGTGGATAATATGGCAGGAACATTGCACCCAAATCCCATAATCATTGGAATAAAAGAACGACCGTGCAGCCCGATCTTGTGCATCAGCTTGTCCATGATAAAGGCCGCCCGTGCCATGTATCCAGTGTCTTCCATGAGCGATATAAAGAAGAAAAGAATGAGAATGTTCGGAAGAAAGACGATGACTCCCCCCACGCCGGCAATTACGCCCTGTATGAGTAAGTCTTTCAGGGGACCTGCGGCCATATGCAATCGGATGAAATTACCGAGCAGTGAAACACCTTCCTGTATCCATTCCATTGGATAACGGCCAATGGTAAAGGTTGCCTGGAAAATAAGCCACAGGAATAGAAAAAATAAGGGAATACCAAGCCACTTGTGCGTAAGAAAGCGGTCGATCCTCTCAGATGGCTGACGAAGAGGGCTAAGGTTTTTCTTATAGGTTTCTTTCAAAGCTCCGGCAATCACACCATACCTGGCATCAGTAATCAGCGACTCGGAATCGTCGGCAAACAGCTTTTCAAGCCTTCTGATTTCTGCGCTCACGGCATCGGTAATTTCCTTTCCCGCCTGGCCCTGCGAAAGGAGTCGGGTGATCCGTTTGTCTTTTTCAATGGCTTTGATGGCCAGGAACCGTGACGAATAGATATCGGTGAGTTCATAATGCTCCGGCCTCTTCAGCAGTTTCTGCATGGATGCAATCGATTTTTCTATTTCGTCGCCATAACGGATATGGATATGTCTGAATGTCTTATCTTTTCCTACATGTACATTGATTACCTTGTCGAGCAGTTCTGGCAGGCCTTCACTCTTTCGTGCCACCGTGGGAACAAAGGGTACTCCCAGCATTTTGCCCAGAAGCTGATGATCAAGCCTGTCACCGCTGCGGTTCAATTCATCATACATGTTCAGGGCAACCACCATGCGCACATCCATATCGATCAATTGGGTGGTCAGGTACAGGTTCCGCTCGAGATTTGAACCATCGAGCACATTGATCACCACGTCCGGCAGGTTGTTGACAATATGCTCCCTTACATAGACTTCTTCGGGGGTATATGCCGTAAGCGAATAGGTGCCCGGCAGATCAGTGAGAAGAATCCTGTACCCTTTGTAATTTAATTGTGCTACCTTGGATTCGACGGTTACACCGCTGTAATTGCCTACCTTTTCCCGCGAATGCGACAGCAGGTTGAACAGCGAGGTTTTTCCTGAATTCGGGTTGCCCACCAGGGCAGCGTATATGGTTTTTTCTTCTCTTTTTACGGTTTCTTTCAACTCAGCTTCCGAGGATATGAATCTATCTGCAAGCGGTTCCTGAACGCCCTCCGTAGCCTGAACAATTTCGATCATGGCCGATTCACTTTTTCGCAGAGAAACCAGGTATCCCATTATATTATATTCAACGGGATCTCCAAGCGGCGCCCTTTTGATCATGGTTACCTTCTTGCCGCCAATGAATCCCATCTCCACAATCCTCTTCCGGAATGCTCCCCTTCCCCTAACCCTGGTGATGATTCCACTTTCCCCTTCCTTTAAATCGAATAAAAACATAAAATTAACTTAGACTAAATATAAATAGAAACAAAACTTTTACAAAAATAGCGAAAAAATACCTGATTTTCTTCCATATCAAATCCCGTCGATCTATAATATGCATATACGCATGCCGTTGGGTAACCGTTCAGCATGAATCGGTGCAATTTACACTTGGAAATTCTATAGTAGATGCTTAATATTTCATAAAAACCCGTTAAAAGTGATAAGTCTGCAGGATGGTATAATTTTATGACGTTTGCAACGTTTGAATGCACAAAATGGTACTTAATTTGCATGATCAATATTTAAGGTTAAATTGTATCAATAAACCATTTGAATTGAAAAGATCAACCGTTATCGGAGGAATAATTTTGAGCCTGGCCGTTGCTTCATGCGATGTGTTTGGCCCGTCTGTATACTTTGAGAATACTGAAAAAGACAATATCCGGATAGAAATTCTGAGACCGGCCGATACCATTGTCAATCCTTCTGTTCATAATGTTCTGTTCTTTGTTCAGCCCGGGATTAATACCCTGCTGGCGGTAACACCGGGAAAGGAGCAGTTTGTTTCCCTTCCGGAATCGCAGAAACTCGACAGCGCCTGCCTGTATTCAATGGCCGATTTGCTGTCGGGATCTCCGCGATTCACCTTAATGGAACCCGAAAAGCTTTTCGAGCCGGCAAACGGGCATTCCTACAACTGGGATGAGATCGATACGCTTTGTGCTCAGGCAGGCGTTGATGGTTGCCTCATTCTTTCCGGACTGGAGGTTGAAATTGCTGTTAACAGGGAGGTGGAGAGCTATAATCGTGGTGAAGGGTATTATGCCACCGGGAAATTCCGTTTGAGCGCCACCTGGCGTTTCTATGACCCTGCCAAACAGAATATGATCTCCAAAATTGTAAGGGTTGGCAATCCATTTGAGGGCTCCATTACGGAATATCCCGAGGAGGCATTCCTTGCCCTGGCAGATTTTAAATCCATGTCTTTCGATTTTGCCTCACAAGCCGGGGAGGATTATGCCAAGTGGATTGCACCGTATTGGGAGCTTACCGACAGGTATATCTACCTGAGCGGAAACCATGATATGGAAATAGCCAGAAATTATGCCGACAGCGGGAAATGGAGCGATGCTCTTTCCATATGGCGTAAATATAGGGGAAGTGAAAAGGTTGTTGTGGCCAAGCATGCTTCTTTCAATAGCATTGTAGCCTATGAAGTACTGGATCAGTTGGATTCGGCTCTGAACCTGGCCAATGACACGTACAGAAAATTCGGTACCGTTGAGGCTAATGACTATGCTGTTTTGCTGGAAGACCGGATCAGGGAAAAACAAATGGTTGAACGGCAACTGGGCATTATGCATTAGGATAGTCAGATTCTGCACAATCTCTTTATGCAGAAGGCGCTGATTTCTCCTGTCTAACTGAAGAGGGCAGGATTACCCTTTAGGGAGGTGAAATTATTGATTGGGCGCGGGCTTCCTCCTCATGTGTGTTTTTACCATCTATTCCACTTTATTATTTTATCAGGGGGCAGTCGCTGAGAATCATGCCGGTCTGGATTTCCTGTATCGGCAGGGAAGCCGATGGGCAGCAGTACCATAGGTTCGATTTCAGGCGGAAGGCCAAGTATTGAAGCACACTTTTTTGCATCGAATTTACATATCCAGCATGTTCCGAGGCCGGCATCGACAGCGGCCAGTGCGATGTGGTCGGTGGCAATGCCAATGTCTATATCACAGTGATCCTTTCCATCATCGCGTTTCCATGAAGTGGTATGATTGCCGCAAATTACTATTACGGTGGGCGCCGACTCGATCCAGGATTTGCCATAACATGATTTGATCTGCTGAAGCAAGGGCTGTTCATTCACCACAATGAAGGTCCAAGGCTGTTTATTGGCGGCAGAGGGGGCAACGCGTCCTGCTTCCAGTACGTTCATCAATAATTCTTTATTTATAGGCTTGTCAAGGAAAGATCGGCAGGAATATCTTCTTTTTGCCAGGTTAAGTAAGTTCATCTTGGAGTTTATTTAGTAATGTAGCCTCACATCCAGTTCACCGTCGGTGAGAATGTAGCAATTGCCATTGCAGGCATCGGTTTGCAGTTGTGTGTTGATTTTTCCTCCGTCAACTGCAATAATGGTTTTGTTGCCCGATTTATATCGCGCTTCCACCGAATAGTATTGTTCCACTTTGACCAGTAAGTAAAAATTATCCTGGGTGGTGCTGTCAATCCATTCCACTACCTTGTCTTCCACCTTGCCCCTGTATAACGTAAGGTAGACTTTGGGATTTTCAGCGTTGATGGTGACTTTAACATGTAGATCGGCGCTGTCGGGCTTGTTTGAATAGCATTCGTCGCAGTTTACCATGGGGAATTGTTTGCAGGTGGCAAGCATAAGCATGGAGAAGATTATACCATATGTGAGCAGTCTGCGCATTATATAATTAATTATTCAGCCAGCGGATCGATTTGTTGTTGTAATTGTCGTGTTTGAAAGGGAAATGGAATCCCAGAGAAATCTGGATACGGTGAGGGGAAAGGCCGTAAACAGGGAATGGGCTGTATTCATAGCCAATGGATGCCGTCAGCAACTTACCGGTTCTGGATATCCCAACCAATGGAATAAACAGAAATTGGCGCTGCGCTTTTGTCTTGCTCCCTCTGTAATTGCCGAAAGTAAATCCTTCCTTGAAACCGAGAGTAATTCCCGCTTTTGCACCCTTTGGTGAAGTGAACAAGACAAATTGCTTGTCTATTCCTGCCCAAACCATATATCTTCTTTCCCAGTACTGGTAATAAAGAAAGGGATCTTTTTCCACCAATACGTTTTTGGCCAGCATGCGTGTCATAAATCCCACGGTAATTGAGCTTCTGTATTTGGTGTCATACATTCCGGCAAAAAGGCCATTGGTATAATCGTGAAAATTCCAGGAAATATTCAGACCGGTGATGATCTGGCTGTAATCGGGCAGCACCGTTGATTTTGCGCCGTTTATTCGAAGCAGGCTGTCCATAGACGGGTTGTGCCTGGCCAGGTCGATAGGGCGCAGCCCCGTTCTTATCCTACTGTTTACATTGGCACCGGCACGGATTAGTGTTTCGGCCGTTTGCAACTGGTTGTTTCTTATGGCCAGGGCAAGCGCCGAATATTCATTTTCATTCCTGGCATTAACCTGCGCTCCCCACAGAACCAGTGAGTCAGTCATCTGCAGAAATCCCTGTTGGGCTGCAGCCATAAGGGGGGTATTGCCATGACGATCGGGAAGGTTAACATTGAATTGGTGTTTGTGAAGCAGGCTGGCCACATCGATGGAATTCTGGTATGCGGCAATCATCATGGCCGAATTACCCTCATGATCCACCTGGTCTATTTTGGCCCCGTAATAGAGCAGCATGTCGGCCAGGTAATAAAAATTGCCAGCGGCTGCATGCATCAGGGGGGTGGTGCCTTTATTGTCTGAACTGTCAATGACTGCTCCCTGCTGGATGAGATAATTACATACATCCTCCTGGTCGGCCACGGCGGCGCCAATCAGGGCCGATTCTCCATTATAGTTAGTAAGGTTGATGTCTGCGCCATTCAGCAGCAGCAGCTTCACCATTTCCAGGTTGCCCCGCTGGGCGGCATACATCAGAGGAGTTACCCCTTCCGGTGTGACTGCATTGATGCTGGCGCCATGATTGAGCAGGAACAGGGCTGCTTTTATGTCACCTGTATCGGCCGCCAGGATAAGGTTGAAATCCTTGTCCCCATTCATATACCAAAGACTATCAGGGGTAGCGGGCTGATTGAACCTACTGCTGTCCTGATTCTGGTTTTGAGTCCAGGCCTCTGTAGAGTAAAGACTGAAAAGCAAAATCAACGAAATATATATTGCCCTTTGTCGCAGCAACATAACCAATTGCAGATTTATTGTACAAAAATAATAGAAGCTGCCGAACAATCCTAACTCTGAAGATATTTTGAATATGCCGGAATACTTACTTTTTAATGCAGGAAACAACATAAGGCCGGATTATCATTTTCCTGACTGCTGAAGAACCGTATTCAGGACCGGTAAAAAACAGAGACAGGCTTTTTTTCATCTAACAAACTATCTGCTTGCTCAATAAAAACAAAAGTTTGGTGTAATTAGATTAAAACATTTATCCTGTTTTTCTTAACTTTCAGAATATGGGTACTCAAAAAAGGCCAAAATACTATGATATTATCTTTACTCAGGGATAAAACAGACGAAAGAATATGGACAGGTGTATGCAACAAGCTTATTTTGCTTGTTATACTTGTGTTTTCTTCTTTTTGTGGGTTCGGGCAGAAAACATACTACAGTTATCAGAACGGGAACTGGAACGATCCCAATGTGTGGACACTCGATCCTTCGGTTACAGTTTGGACAAACCCGACGAACGGCACGCCCACATCGGTTGACCAGGTTGTTATCCGGAACGGAAGAAAAATCAAGGCCAATGGGTCAACCCGGCAGGCCGCTCTCCTGCAGATTGACGAAGGGGGGACACTGGATCTACAGGCATTTACAGGGCACACTTTTGCAGCGGTGACCGGCAGCGGCCTGCTTCGGATTGCTTCAAATGACTTTCCTGCCGGCGATTTTTCTGCCTTTGTATCTAAATCGGGCGGCACAATTGAATATTATGCAACCGGCGGATTCGCCTTCTCTCAGCTCACATACAATAACCTGGTGATTAACCTTCCGAATACCACTGACTTAGCCCTGATTAAAACAACGAATTTCCACGTGAATGGCATCCTTACCATTAGCAGGGGCACTTTCCAGATCAATGATAATACTGCCCAGAGCCTGACCCTGGTAATCGACAGCGATCTGTATGTGGCCGCCAACGGACGCATCATCACGGGAACGGCAAATTACATGCACGATTTGACCATTCTTGGCAATTTTACCAATTATGGCGATGTTAAATTCACCACCCGTACAGCCCCGGATTACCTTAACGACAATAATCCCCGTGTGCATGTTCATTTTACGAACAGCACCCATGACCAGAACGTATATCTGGGCGGTCCTGCAGTGTTTTACAGAATCCACTGTCTCAAAGGTACCGATGACACCTATGTGTTGAATGTGGATGCATCCGATTCATCTTTCTTCAGGTTATATGGACCCAATAATTTTCAGAACAACTCTCCCGGAACCCCTCCTAATATTACGAACAATAATGCAATTGGTCTTGAATCCGGTACTCTGCGGCTTGGACAGAATATTGTTGTTCCCTCACTGGCCAGCAGCAATGATTACCAGTATAATGTATATGGTGTAACAGCTGGTACACGGGAATATGCCATCGACCAGGATGCCACCTTATGGATCGACGGGGCTACCGTGTATACTTCATCCTATACTGCACCCAGCAATCATATCAGTGCTATTAATCCTGTTTATGGCAAGTTGAAAATCACATCAGGGTATCTCATTGACCGGAGTGCCCAGGGGATTGGCCTGCGCATAACCGGGCAACTCATTGTGGATGGCGGGTCAATTACCGCCACGGCCATACGCACCTCGGCTGAAAGTGCAAATCACAGGGGGGCGTATCGTCAGACCGGAGGAACGGTGACCATACTCCGGGATATAAGTACGTTTTATACTAAAACAACCCAAAGTCAGAAATGATTAAAAGCAGTATCCGGTTCAGGAGAGGAGTCTGCGGTTTAAGGTCTGTTATTCAATGAAAAGGGATTTCTAAAAGCCAGTTCGTGTGTAATCTTTATTTTGCATCATTGGGTAATTTGGCGTTCCTTTGTAAACAATTCGGCAGGTAGTGCGTTTATAATTTGATGAAAAAGGCATTATCCATATTCGGCACTTTCTTCATCCTCATAGCAGGAATGCATCTTTCTTTTGATGTGCATCACTGCCATGGCAGTATTGCTTCAATGAAGCTGTCTTTTACAGGCGCTTTGGCATCCTGCGGAATGGAAAATGGAGATTCTGCCTGTCCATTTCACGGTACGCTATCTTCTGACTGTTGTCATGACAACCTGAGCCAGCTGATTACCGATAGAAACTACATGCCTGCTGCTGCCTTTGTAAAGGAGGTTAAAATGCAGGTGCTTAGGATTTTTGAAATTCCTGGCATCATTTTTAAAACCCTGGTTCCGGGCGCCCGGATTGATTATGTAGATACGGGTCCGCCTGGCAATCCTTTGATTAGCCTGGTTAGGCTTCCGTCCATCTGCATTTTCCGTATCTGAGATTATTCTTTCATCATCAGCATATTTCAGCAGGGTTTATCCTTGAGTGGAATGCTATGGCATTTTCCAATGCAGATCAATGTTGTATGATTATTAATCCTTTAAATATTTTGAAATATGAAAACTGCGAAAATCATTATCGTGAGCATGCTGGTGTTCTTTTTTGGCACCGCAGTGTATGGACAAAAGGCCGATCATTCAAAAGCGGCCACTGAAAAAACGGTTACCATTAAGGTTTGGGGTAATTGTGACATGTGCAAGGCGCGTATTGAAAAGGCGGCCAAGGTTGACGGGGTGACCAAGGCGGTTTGGGACGAAAAGACCAAAGACCTTACCCTGGTGTATAATCCTGCAAAAGCGAACAGTGACGATGTGCAGAAGAAAATTGCTGCGGTGGGTCATGACACCGAAAAATACTACGCCGATGCTAAGGCGTATAACAGTCTGCCAGCCTGCTGCAAGTATGAAAGAAGAAAGTGACGGGTAAAAGGAAGGGGAATGCCGGCCGGAAGTATTGGCCGGCCCCCTTTGCTTTTCATTTCAAATTTTAATTAAATCAATATGCTGAACCAACTGGTAAAATATTTTCTTGAAAACAGGCTGGTCTCTTTTATCCTTCTGATTGCCTTTGTGCTACTTGGATTTGTATATTCGCCATTTAACTGGCAGTCATCGTTCCTCCCTCGCGACCCGGTTCCTGTAGATGCAATCCCTGATATCGGCGAAAACCAGCAGATTGTATCTACCGAATGGATGGGGCGATCGCCCAGGGACATCGAAGACCAGGTTACTTACCCGCTTACCACTGCACTGTTGGGCATATCGGGTGTGCAGACCATCCGTAGCACTTCCATGTTCGGCATGTCGTTTATCTATATCATTTTCGATGACAAGGTTGATTTTTACTGGAGCCGCTCGCGTATTCTCGAAAAGCTGAATTCGCTGCCCTCAGGAACATTGCCAGCAGGGGTCACACCAACTCTGGGTCCCGATGCTACAGCGCTTGGGCAGGTATTCTGGTATACACTCGAAGGCCGCGATCCGGCAACCGGAAAGCCTAACGGGGGTTGGTCCCCTCAGGAATTGCGCACACTGCAGGATTATTATGTGAAGTATGGCCTGTCATCTGCACAGGGTGTTTCAGAAGTGGCCTCGGTAGGTG
>JAKAMP010000044.1:0-4503 GCA_021812865.1 Bacteroidota bacterium
ATAAGTCCATACTCCAGCATGGCTGGCTTCAAAACATGACTAGGACAGGCTGTAACGCAAAGGTGACAGGCGGTGCATGTTTTATTGAAGTGTTCAAGGCTTACCGAACCGGGAGGAGATACTGGGTAATTCTTCTTTTCCTTTATTGTACTTGGTTTTTTGTTCTTCGGAGCCGGAGTATCAATTTTTCCGGCAGCCTGAATAACAGCCAGTGACAAGGCCATTCCCATACTCTGCGCCAGAAATTCCCTCTTACCGGTATCGGTAACCGTTGGATTTTTCTTCACCAGTTTCCAGGCCGGTTTATGCGTGATGCTCCGATGCGGACAAACTTTCAGACAGTTAAAACAGCTTACACAACGCGAGAAATCAACGGTCTGTTCCTTGATATTAATGCAGGACGACTTGCATGCCACCGAACATTTTCCGCAACGGTCGCAGGTGGATTGATCAATAGCAATGCGAAACAGCGAGAACCTGGAGGCCAGTCCAAGTATGGTGCCTACAGGACAAACGGTATTACAATATAAGCGCCCTTTAGTAAGCGATAACCAAACCACCACAACCAGGAAGAGAACAGGAAAAACCAGCGTAAGTATATTCAAGGGCCTGAGATCAGCGGGCGCTATGACACCGTAGATTTTCATCGACACCAGGAGCATCGAAAGTTTGTTATTCACAAAAGCATATGCCGGCCGCACAAGGTCGGAAAATATCTTTCCGAAGTTGCTGAAAGGATCGAGCAGGTTGAAGAAAAGATTTGTACCCAGCAGTAATAAAACCACAGCCAGGGCAAGAAAACCATATCTAAGCCAGTTTTTGGGTTTTGTAAACCGGTAAACCTTTTTTCTGATTTTCAAACGTTTTGAGAACCATGCAATCACATCCTGCAAAATTCCCAGAGGACAAACCGTTGAACAATATACTCTTCCCACCAAAAGTGAAACCAACAGCACAACTATAAATCCTGTAGCCGAAAGGGCAAGCAGATCAATGAACTTCATCAAGGACGGAATGAACTGCAGCCAAGTAAAGCCGTTGATGATCCCTGCCGACAAGGTGGAGGTAAAGTCGATGAATGCAAATGACAATACCAGCAGGAAGATCAGAGAGATGATCACCCTGCCGGTCTTAAGCATACGGTACATCATCCCATTTTAATTTTATTGATCTTCTGCTTTGAAAGATCCATGCTGCCCACGCCTGCCTCGCTGGCCAGACGGATATGTCCTACCGAAGCAGGATCAATTCCAAATAACTTGGCTGCTGCGGAATCGGCCGTTACCATGTTGGCCGACATATATAATGATTTCATCAATACCAGATCGGATAAAGAAACACCCTGGGGCCCATTTTTCTTCATTACCCTGTAGGCATCGACCACATTCAGATCGGGCTTCCGGTAAGTCGCATAATCTGCAATACACTGATGAAGGTCGTTTGCATGCCAGAACCGCCTGTCCCACACAACGCCCATCAGGTTTTTCATACTCACTGTAAGGGTTCCTCCCCCATGGTTCTTCAGAATGGGAACATTAATGAACACATCTGAGTTCAGAATCAGCTCGTGCTCCTTGGCCTTTTTAAGGTTTTTGCCTTTCGGAACCGTAACATCATGGTAATAGCTTTCGGCATTGCCCGGGACCATTTTCCCGCCGGCATCCTTCACTGCCTTTTCAATGCCGCTGTTCTTGTAGCATGCCTGCCACTCGTTGCAGGTATTGTCAAAAACATATACAGTCTTTGCACCCGCCTTATAACAATGTTCAATAATACGTTTTACCAGATCGGGGTTCGTATTGGCGCCCATTTCCGGAGTTTTATCCCAGCCAATATTAGGCTTCACCACAACCGTCTGCCCTTTTTTTACAAATGTCCGCATGCCTCCCATGGATGCTATCGCCTTATCGAACATTTCGGCTGGCTCACCCCCCATCACGGCAACTAGGTCGTATGGAAGCGCTGATTCCTCTATTCCACTGCCAAGCAGCCTCCCGGACTTGGTAATTGCATTCAGTGATCCAACCGAACCGGCAAGTATTCCTGCTCCGATACTGCTTGCTAAAAAATCTCTTCTTTTCATATGCAACGATTTATTAGGTTTCTTTGTTTAATTTTACTGGCGTTTGCACACCTGGCTATTTCTGTAAATGTTGTATGAATTTGAGAGTACCCTCATTAAAAAGTTGTTAAAAAACATTTTTTAGATTATATTTTGAATGAATCTAAATAACTTTTACCGTCGATAAAGTACTGCAAAATACAAATGAATTAGCAGATAATGAAAATTTTGTTTTACGATTGCTTCGCCGGAATAAGCGGCGACATGAATTTAGGGGCCATGCTCGACCTGGGGGTACCACTGAACTACCTTCGCGATGAGCTGGCAAAACTGGGATTGGATGAATTCAAGATAACCGCCGCGCGGGCAAAGAGAAAAGGCATTGAAGGAACCTTAGTAACCGTTACCGAAACAACACAGCATACCCATCATGCGCATTCCAGCGTGTCCGTCCATGCGCATGCTTTGCAAAGCAGGAACTACAGTGACATTATCCATATCATCCGGAAGAGCAGTCTCAATGAAAAGGTGAAGGAACTGAGCCTAAGAATATTCAGCAGGGTGGCCGAAGCCGAAGCAAAGATACATGGAGTGCCCGTTGAAAAAGTACATTTTCACGAAGTAGGGGCCATCGATTCGATTGTCGATATTGTAGGCGCCGCCATCTGTATAGATTACCTCAAACCCGACAGGATTGTTTCCTCTCCACCGGAGCTGGGCAAGGGATTGGTCAACTGCGACCATGGCGTATTTCCTGTGCCTGCCCCTGCTACGGCTGAAATACTGAAAGGCATCCCCGTGCGAATGGGTAGTGTCGATCATGAGGCTACTACTCCTACCGGCGCCGCTATTCTCGCTGCCCTGGCCCATGAATTTACCGCGCAATTGGAATTGGAAATCATCAATACCGGCTATGGCATTGGTTACCGCGATACGGCTGCCTTACCCAATGTACTCAGGGTTTTGCTGGCAACCACATCAGGAAAAACAAGTACAGAAGAGGCAACCATGCTGGAATGCAATATCGATGACATGAATCCCGAGCATTACGCTTACCTCATTACAAAGATGCTGGAGATGGGAGCAGATGATGTATTTATCACCCCCATCATCATGAAGAAAACCCGGCCGGCTCATAAGTTATCGGTGCTCTGCAAAAATGAGCTTATTGCGCCTCTCACCAGATTCATATTCACCGAAACCTCAACCCTGGGATTGAGACAGTATCCTGTGAAGAAATCCATTCTCGACCGCAAAACAACCATTGTACAAACGCCCTGGGGGGAAGTAAGGATAAAGCAGGGGTTGATGGATAATAAGATTATCAAGTCGAAGCCTGAATATGACGACTGTGTGCAGATTGCCCAGGCACACAACCTTCCCCTACATCAGGTAATGAACGAAGTGCAAAAGGAAATGAAAAAGCTTGAAGAATGATCCGTTCTGAAAAACTCGATCATCTCAAATCGTTGCTCAGGCAAAAAGGCCGGATAGCTATTGCTTTTTCGGGCGGTACGGACAGTACCTTCCTGTTGGCTGTGGCTGCCGGGGTTCTTGGTGAAAATGTCGTGGCCATTACGGTAAAATCGCCTTATATTCCCCAATGGGAAGTCGATGAAGCCCTCGAAACTGCAAGGCATTTCAAGGTGAATCATCGACTGCTGAAGGTTCCTGTTCCAGAATCAGTAAAGAACAATCCAACCGACAGGTGCTACCTGTGCAAGAAGGAGGTATTTACCCTTATTCTGGCTGAAGCAGAAAAGATAGGATTTAGCCAGGTTGCCGATGGCACCAATGCAGACGACACAGGTGATTACCGGCCCGGTATGCGCGCCCTGGCGGAACTTGGAGTGAACAGTCCCCTGCTTGAGTGCGGCATTACCAAGAAAGAAGTTCGAGAACTTTCAAAAGCCATGGGACTGGCTACCCACGACAAGCCTGCCTACGCCTGCCTGCTGACACGAATACCATATAACACCTCCTATTCCGAGGAAGAACTTACCAGGATAGAAAAGGCAGAAGAATTCCTTATCCGCTCGGGCATCAGGGCCATCCGCGTGCGGCACCACGGTACCATTGCCCGCATAGAAGCTGATCCGTCCGATTTTCAGCGGCTGTTTGCCAATGATATGCGGGAAAAGGTGGTAACCCGTTTCCGGGAACTGGGGTATGAACATGTTACCATCGATCTGGACGGTTACCACATGGGTAGTTACAATAAAAACCTGAAAAATACATGAAGAAAGACGAACTGATCAGACTGCTTGAACAGGTAAAAAACGGGAATATTCCAGTGGATGATGCGGCAAAGCAATTGGAAGACCTGCCATTTAAAGATTTGGGATTTGCAAAGATCGATAACCACAGGGAAATCCGTACCGGCTATCCTGAGGTTGTGTTCTGCCAGGGAAAAACAGTCGAGCAGGTGAAGGATATCGTGG
>JAKAMP010000044.1:4513-10401 GCA_021812865.1 Bacteroidota bacterium
TCATGAATACCCGCTCGAACAATGTGCTGGCTACCCGCGCCACAGAAGAAATGTACCAGGCAGTGAAGGAGGCTTGTCCCGAAGCTGAGTATCATCCGCTGGCCCGTACCATCGTGATCCGGAAAGGGGAATCAACGCTCCCTCCGACTTCCATTGCTGTGCTGAGCGCCGGCACCAGCGACATTCCCATTGCTGAAGAAGCCGCCATCACGGCCGAAATATTCGGAAATACTATTGACCGCATATATGATGTGGGCGTGGCCGGTATCCATCGCCTGTATGAAAGTCTTCCCCGGTTCAAATCAGCCCGCGTGGTAATTGTTGTGGCCGGCATGGAAGGAGCCCTGCCCAGCATTGTCAAGGGACTGATCGATAAGCCCGTGATTGCCGTTCCTACCAGTATCGGATACGGTGCCAATTTCGGGGGCATTTCCGCATTATTAGGGATGCTCACCAGTTGCGCCAGCGGCATTGCCGTGGTAAACATCGACAACGGGTTCGGGGCCGGCTATATGGCCAGTATGATCAATAAAATGTAAACCCATGAGCCCTGGCAAAGCGCTGGTGAGCACTGCATATCTTCCTCCTATACAATATATTACCAAATTCATCCTGTTCAGTGATATTGCCATTGAGCAGCATGAGAACTATAACAAACAGAGCTACAGAAACCGGTGCGTCATTCTGAGCGGTAACGGCCCCCTTACGCTTTCTATTCCCATCCGTAAGGAGCATACGGCCAAGATTCCTGTTTCGAAAGCCCGCCTGGATTACGACACTCCCTGGAACCGTATCCACTGGAAAACCCTTAAGGCAGCTTACCATTGCTCACCTTTTTATGAATATTACATCGATTCCTTTGCTCCTTTCTATGACCGACGGTTCGAATACCTTTTTGAGTTCAACCAAAAGCTGCTCTCATTGGTTTTGGACCTGTGCCATATCGAAGCAGAAATAAAAACCACTTCGGGTTATGAACCGGCATTCAGTAAGGGAATCGATTACCGTGAAAATATCCATCCTAAGCCAGCCAGGCAGGCTACGGACCACCTGTTCATCGGCCATGCATACACGCAGGTTTTTTATGAAAAATTCGGGTTTGTGCCTAACCTGAGCATCATCGACCTGCTGTTTAATGAGGGGCCGAATGCTTACTCCATACTGAAAAGCCACATTCCGGAGTTGCCGCGCGGAGAATAAAAAAATCGCAGGACCATGATCCTGCGATTCCCTTGAAATCGTTCCGGTTACTAAAAACGGAAGCCGAAGGTTGCCAATATCTGTGAATTGACAAGTTTTGTCTTTGCCACTTCAGCATAGGTTTTTGTTCCATCAACATATTGGTAGAGCATATTATTCCAGTTCTGCCAGGTATACACATACCCCATGTCGAAGAAGAAGGAATTGGAGCGTATTCCGAAACCTGCTGAAAGAGACGACCTTAATACATTGTCGTTTCCATAACCCTTGACATAGGGGCTGCCATACAGGGCATAGCCACCCCTCAGGGCAAGTCCTCCGAATTTCAGTTCACCGCCAAGCCTGAGGTTGCTAGCTGATTTGTAATATTTCTGAATTGCCTGGTTCACATCCAGGTAGCTGTCTTTATCGGAACGGAATTTCATCGTGGAATAATCCACATATTCATAATCCATGCTCACCAGTCCGCGATTGCCCAGTACCAGCGCTACACTTCCGGTAGCCCGCATCGGTGTGGTAAGATGGTAATCGTATACGCCCACAGGGGATTCCTTGTAAACATTATCGGGGAATCCGGTCACATGCTTAAAGTTTGCGTCCATTGAAGTGCTGAAATCGCTGCTCAGGCTATAGAAAGTAGGCAGGTGCACTGAAGCGCCTATTCTCAGCAGTTCTATGGGTTTGTAAATGGCGCCAAAGCTGAAGCTTAATCCCGATCCATGCGTATTGAAACCCTGGGCAAAGGTATAAGAGTTGATCACTGGGATATTACCATTGATGTCGGTTTCGGTGAAAGTTTTCATTTCATTATAGGTCAGTCGTTGAATACCCAGCGCCATACCCAGGAAAAGCTTATTGCTGTAATTTGCACCGAACGAAAAATTGTATTCCCCAATGCCACCTTTGGTAACAATGGACTGGTCCTGTCTCATTCCCCAAATACCCATGGCATCGTATGTATATTGCGGGGGAAGCACGGTGGTATCGGGATTATAAATCACATCGGCATCCAGGGCAAGCTTTTCATAAAAAGCATCCAGTTCGCTGGGATATTTTCCGCTGGCATTCTGAACAAACTCATCAAGCATGGAACTGTTTGGATTTACGCCGGTAACTGTAATATTCCGGTTAAAATCGTTAATCCGGTTATAACCGAACCCAAGGCTGGCTGAAACCCACCCGGTTTCCTTATTGGTATTGAATGTAGTAACCAGTCCGAAGTTGTTCAGAAGAAAGTTATACTTCGTATCCTTATAACTGGTTCCATAATAAGTAGAATTGGCGCTGTTATTATTCAGGCTTGGTGTAATGACAATTTCGCTTTTCCTAAAAACGCCAATGCCGGCAGGGTTAATACTGATGGCAGAGTAGTCGCCACCCAATGCACCAAAGGCGCTTCCCATGGACAAGGAACGGGCTGTTCCGCCATAGTATACCTGGGAGAATCTCAATGCATCGGCATCATTCTGTGCCCGGACTGCAAGGGTGCTTAGGATAATTATAGTGATGATTCCTGCTTTTTTCATATTTGATAATTTTATAAACCTTTCCCACTCCAAAAATTATGTTGGAATTATAAGTTGCTTGCAGAGTCAGCTTTAATTACCTCCTTCTACCTGAAGAACCGGAAGAAGGAGCACTGTATGATCGCGAACTACCCGAGCTCGGTGCACTATACGATCTTGAACTGCCACCGGAATATGAAGGTGCACTATAAGACCTGGTGCTTCCTGAACTTGATGGAGTATATGACCTTGAATAATTAGATGAAGGGCGGCTATAGTAACTTCCGGAGCTGCTCGAACGAACATTTCCATATGATGATGACCCACTAAACGCCCTACGGTTCGAATTTACATTTGAAGACCTTACCACGCCGGTATTATTCGGTCTGCTGTATGGCCTGGCGTACGTATTACCTGCTGCTCTGCGGTATGTGTTGTTATATTCTTGGCTCACCCCACTGTTGTTCGAGGGACGGTTGTAACTTGGTGAATACGACCGTGAGTATGTATTCGCCCTTCTTACGGAATTGCCCTGGTAAGTATTCTGGGTATTGGTATTTTCGTAGGTACGATAAGGCCGTGTGGTTGTAACCTGGTTTGTATTGCTTCCGGAATTGGACAAATAGGCCCTGCGCTGCGAGGAAGAATTGGACAAGTTACCGGTTGTACTCCTGGTGGTTACGCTTCCGTTTTTAACCTCATTTGTATTATTGTACAAAGCTGACCTGCGTGAACTATATCCCAGGTTGCTGCCTGGAGAATAGGCGCTTCTCTGCGTGGTTCCGGAAGAGGCATAGTGGCTGTCGCCCCTGTTATTAATTCTTCCATATTTTACATCTCTGTTGCCATAGTAGATATTTCCCCAGTAACCATCATTGTAACCATAATACCTTCCGCCGTATAACCCATCCCAGTAACCTGAATAATAGGATCCATATCCGTAATAAGGATATCCCCATCCCCATGAAGAGTACCATGGATTATACCAGGGGCTGTATGCATAGGAATAATAGGGCCACCCCAAGCCGAATCCGAAACCGCCATAAATGTTAAATCCAAGGTAGAAGGGATCGTAGGTGTACCCGTACATATCGGTAAAAAAAGGATCGTAATAATCCCAGCCCGAGTAGAAACTGCCAAACCTTCTGAACTGTGAGGTATAATAATAATCGCTGTAGTAATTGTTAACAACGGTGTTACCATTGTCGTTTACAAAGGTATCCGAGCGATATGGAGTATAGTCGCTGGAATAATTTGACTCAACTCCCTTTGATTTGGTGTAATATTTATTGTTTTGCGTACTTCTGCCTTCCGGTTGGTTCACAGAAGTATCCGGTGCGACCATCTCATTCTCTTTAGCCATTCGGTATCGCTCGTAATCAGTCATTCCCTGATTGTTTTTGCCTGAATTTTGATTGGCAACGGTAACATTCTGATTGTCAAGTGCTGAATTATCCTGGCCAGAGGGAGTGTAATAGATGTCGTCGGATGCCGCGCCGGTGGTGAACAGGCTCGAAGAGCATGCGCTCATGGCCAGAGCAGCGATGATGAGGGTTGTTAGTGTAGTTTTCATCTTTTTGCCTCCCAATTGCTTTTTTAATTTCTTTCTATTCACTTAATTTGCACCCTAAGTGCGGCTAATATAATACAAATACTATACCAAAATATCAAATGGCTAAAGTTTTAACATCCAGAAATGAGAATTATTCGCAATGGTATAACGACCTTGTAATCAAGGCAGGATTGGCCGAAAACTCGGCAGTAAGGGGTTGCATGGTAATTAAACCCAATGGCTACTCTATTTGGGAAAAAATGCAGGCAGCCCTGGATAAGATGTTCAAAGATACTGGTCACGTCAATGCCTATTTCCCTCTGCTCATACCCAAGTCGTTTTTCAGTAAAGAAGCTTCTCATGTGGAAGGCTTTGCCAAAGAATGTGCCGTGGTAACCCATTACCGGCTAAAAAATTCACCGGAAGGGAAAGGGATAATAGTAGATGAAGATGCCCGCCTGGAGGAGGAACTTATCATCAGGCCTACATCGGAAACCATTATATGGAACACCTACAAAGGATGGATCCAGTCTTACCGGGACCTGCCTATTCTTATTAACCAGTGGGCCAATGTGGTGCGCTGGGAAATGCGCACCCGTCTGTTTCTGCGTACGGCTGAATTTCTATGGCAGGAACGCCATAAGGCCCATGCAACCTCACAGGAAGCCATACAGGAAACCCGCACCATGCTCGATGTGTATGCAAAATTTGCAGAAGAATGGCTTGCCCTGCCGGTAATCAAGGGGGTTAAATCGGAAAGCGAAAAATTTGCCGGCGCCATCGAAACCCTTTGCATTGAGGGCCTGATGCAGGATGGCAAGGCCCTTCAGTGCGGCACATCACACTTTCTGGGTCAGAATTTCGCCAAAGCCTTTGATGTTCAATTTCTAAACAACGAAGGTAAGCAGGATTACGTGTGGGCCACCTCGTGGGGCGTATCGACCCGGCTGATGGGCGCCCTGGTAATGGCGCATTCCGATGACAACGGACTGGTTATTCCTCCCAGGCTTGCTCCTCTGCAGGTGATCATTGTACCCATATTCAAGAATAAGGAGGAACTCGCCTTAATCACCGCGCAGGTCGATGAGATAATGAAAAGCCTGAAAAGCGCAGGCATATCGGTGAAATACGATAATTCGGACAACCAGAAACCTGGCTGGAAATTCGCCGAATATGAGCTTCAGGGCGTGCCCGTTAGAATGGCAATAGGTCCCCGGGATGCCGGCAATAAAACCGTTGAAATTGCCCGCAGGGATACTCTGCAAAAATCGGTTGTGCCTCAGGACAATATTGTGTTTACCGTTCAACAACTGCTGGAAGATATTCAGCAGAACATGTACAATAAGGCAATGAAATTCAGAGAAGAAAACACTCATTACGTGGATTCTTACGAAGAATTCAAGAAGGTGCTGTCCGAGAAAGGCGGTTTTATTGCCGCTCACTGGGATGGAACCGCTGAAACTGAGGCCAGGATCAAAGAAGAAACCAAAGCCACCATCCGCTGCATTCCTTTCGATTTCCCCGAAGCAAGGCGAGGTTTCCCAGTGCAAAGTGGGCCACTACAAAATCCGGATCCAGGAACACTGCCCGGTTCAGCGAGAGGGCAGCTTCATCGAGGCTTCCTTGTTCTT
>JAKAMP010000045.1 GCA_021812865.1 Bacteroidota bacterium
TCATCGTTTTTTCAAGCTCGGTTGCCAGGGTTGTCGGAAGTGAGGAAATGTCGCCGATAACCCTCAGCCTTACCTGGTTTTTTATCAGGGTTTTCGTTTCGTTTCTCAGGGTGGTATGAAGAAGCGACATCAGCGCCTTGATCTCTGTGCTGGGCCTGTTCCAGTTTTCAGTTGAAAAGGCATATAGCGTAAGGTAACGGATTCCAATTTCGGCAGCAGCCTCAACCGATTCCCTAACTGCAGTAACCCCATTACGGTGGCCCACAATGCGTTGCCTGCCGATTTTCTTCGCCCACCGCCCATTTCCATCCATTATGATGGCCACATGTTCGGGCAATTTATCCTTATTGATCTGATCCCTGTATTGCATACTTTCAATCCTGGTAAGCCGGACAATCAGCCGGCCTGTCAAATATTCTGAAAATCACAAAAACATTAAAAAATGAAAACCAGTCGTTGTTCATAAAAGATGAACGCAAGCTTCCCGGATTTTCCACCCCGTCGAGCTTATCTGTAAAGGTCTTGTATGTTTCCCACTCACAGCCTACTCCGAGTTTTCTGGATAGTCCGACTTTCATCCCAGCTCCAAACGGGAAATATACAAAATTTCTGGCAGGTGAAGCATAAGCGTAAGAATATCCTAGTCCGGCATCCACAAAAGTGGAATATATTTTTTTCCGGTCCACCATACGGAAGGGTTCGAAGTTAAATTCAAAGCGGCTGTCAATATTCATCATCCCTGTTGAAAATGATTTCGAAAAATAATAGGTATTCGGAACCACTTTCGAACTTCTGATGGTGAGATAACTTAATTCTGTGCGCACGCCGTACCGCTTATTGATATTATAGAGAAGGAAAAAGCCTGCTGCAGGAGATGGCGCGTTAAAAACCTTACTGGGATTAAGATCTCCCATATACCATGAGGTGCCGGCAGCGAGTCCAAGGGCATACTTCGATTGTGCCGCAAGTACCCCACCCAGTAGAGCTAAAAATGCTGCCAGCCAGAGTTTTTTCATGCTTTTCAGTGAAATATTAGTATACAGCGCCAGGATTAAACGATCCTCCGTAGAATCCTCCTCCCCAGGCATTCCAGCCGCTATTATTCAACCACCCCGGATAACCAGGGCAGTACAGGCTGTTTGTTCCTCCTGACACTGTATAGCGTCCGCGGATCTCGATGCCGATGGACGCATGCTCACCTATTTTATAGGTCATACCAAGGCCCACAGGGATCACTACCCCTGCCTTTGGCTGTCCGGCAGACACAAAAACATCGGTGCCGATACCTCCAAACCCATACAGTGAAAGCTTTTGTTCATTGGTTGAATGCGGAGCATGATTGCCCCCGGCATTCTTCCGGTTATTTCCTCCCAGAAAATAATACTCATATATAAGGGAGGATTGTATGAGTTGTGACGATTGATAATTGGTCCAGAAATCGTTTTGGATATGGCCAGGATAGAATGACGAATAGGCCATGGAAAAACGAATGGCTCCGTTGTTTTTTAAGGAGTACCTTATGCCTCCGTCATACATCGGGCCCAGCGTGCTCCATCCCAGGCCTGCATATCCTGATATCCTGCCTTCAGTTTCAGATGAATGACTGTTTGCTGAAAATGAAAGAGTTGAAGTGTCAATACGGTCAAGGATTTTATCAACCTCCTGTGAATAGGAAATCGTCCCGATGGCGGCGATTAACAATATGAATATCAGGCGGTTAATCATGAAAAGTCTTGTTTCAAACAATTCACAAAGTTAAAATTCATTTTGTAAATGCATCAACAATAAAACTTTTTATTGGAGATAATATTGTGATGTATCCAAAAGAAAAACAGGGCTGTGGCTCAATTTCGCTTGTCGGCTCCCCACATGAGTTTGTTACGGAGGGCGCTGAAGAAGGAATGATCGCCTAACCGGACCAGCTTGATTGTGAAAGGCGCTTTCCTGAGCACAAGTTCCAGGTCACCCTGGTGAACTTCGTACATGTAATCCACAGAGGTGGAAAGGCTGTTTTCACGGCTGCTGGCTTTCAGTCTTACTTCGCTGCGGTCGGAAATGATGATGGGGCGTACACCCAGGTTGTGGGGTGCCAGAGGAAGGATAATGAAGGTACCTGCATCGGGGCTCATAATGGGACCTCCCACGCTGAGTGAATAGGCGGTTGATCCCGTGGGGGTGCTCACGATTAGTCCGTCGGCCCAGTATGTATTGAGATATTCCCCATTTACCCAGGCCTGAACATTGATCATGGATGTTCTGGTTTTCTGAATGGTCATTTCATTGAAGGCATAGCTGAAGCGCCTGAAAAGCTTTCCGCCACTGTCCACCTCGAGCAGGCTTCTTTGTTCAATGGTGCTTTCGCCGCGGAATAGCGCATCCAGCGATTCGTTGATTTCATCGTGCTTGATGCTTGACAGGAATCCCAGCCTGCCGGTATTGAATCCGATAATGGGGATGTCTTTATCGCGCACGACTGAAACGGTTTCAAGGAAAGTGCCGTCGCCTCCTATGCTTAGGAGATAATCAATTCCTGCCGGCAGGTTCCCGTATGAATCATATGTTCCGGCAATGTCGGGGTTCATTTTTTTCGTTTCCGACAGGTACCGGGTGAAAGGTTCGAACATGAATACCCGGGCTTTGTAATCTGAAAGCCTTGAAAACAGTCTGCGAATACTCTCATCAAAATCGTCGTTGAAAGATTTACCGTAAATGGCAATATTCATTGGAAATGGGGTTTACGTTGTTTCAGCTTTTCCTGTTACCTTCCGGATATCCCTATTCAACTGATAACTGTCGCGGAAACCGGGCTATATATTCAGATAGCGCATGAACGATTCATAGCGACTCTCAAACAGGTTGTTCATTTCCCCGCTTTCCATGTAAGTCGCCTTGATATCGTAGTTGTACCGGTTAAAAGTTTGAATGAAGGCTGAAATGTCGGTGCGGTTAACCTTTATGGTTACCTCAATTTTTGTGGAATCGTCAGGCTGGGATATATAAATGGCAAGGATCTTTCCTTCATTACCCTCAATGATATTGGCAATTTCTGTGAGAGAATAGTCGGTGGTATTCATTTCGATAACGATGATTCCTCCGGGATTTTTCAGGCCGGCAAATTCGGCAAAGTAATGGATGAGGTCGTTCATCAGGATCAGGCCCAGGTAGTTTTTCTGATCGTCGAGCACAGGAACTACCGTAAGTTTCATCCTGTTCACCAGTTCGATGGCTTCGAACACATGCTGCGAGGCAGTAACGTATGGACTGAACAGGGAGAGTTTATGATTCCCGATCGGTTCGTCGGCCATGTTCATGTCGTATATATCGGTATCGGAGATCAATCCAAGAAATTCGGTATTATTTACAATGGGCAGGTGGGAGATTCGGAAAATCTCCATCATCGACAGAGCCTTCAGACCTGTGTCGGAAGTTCTCAGCGGAGGAACAAGATCGGATATCAATTCTTTCAACTGCATTGTAGCCGAAATTCTAAAAACATCGTACTTTTACACTTTCTTTTGCACCATACTCAGGGCGGAAAGCGGGTTCTGCAAAGGGTTTCCGTTTCACTGCACCAGTGCTTTCATGAAAACCGCAAATAATATACCAATATGGTAAGATTGAGTGTAAATATAAACAAAATTGCAACATTACGAAATTCGAGGGGAGGAAATGTACCCGACGTGTTGCAGGCGGCAATCAATTGTGAAAAGTTTGGCGCTGAGGGCATAACCGTACATCCGAGGCCCGACGAAAGGCATATCCGGTACGCCGATGTATACGAAATTCCGCGCCACATCCATGTGGAATTCAATGTAGAAGGTTACCCTTCGCGAAGGTTTCTGGACCTGGTGAAAGAGGTTAAACCTGCGCAGGTGACGCTGGTGCCCGATGCCCACGATGCCATCACTTCCAACGCCGGATGGGATACCGTGAAAAATGAGCATTTTCTCAGGGAGATTTGTACTGAACTGAAAAATGAAGGGATCCGCTCCTCGATCTTTGTCGATCCCGTTCTTACCTTTGTGGAATATGCAAAGAAGGCAGGCGCTGACAGGATCGAGTTGTATACCGAACCTTATGCAACCGGTTACAAAGCAAACAGGGAAGAAGCAATAAAGCCCTATCTCTCTGCATCCAAACTGGCCGTCCAACTTGGCATGGGGTTGAATGCCGGCCATGATCTGAATCTCGACAACCTAACTTATTTCAAGGATAATATCTCCGGACTTCAGGAGGTATCCATAGGCCACGCCCTGATATCCGACGCCATTTACCTGGGCCTGCAGACGACCATCAGGAAATATCTCGATTGTTTAAGATAATATGGAATTGTTCAGCAGGCAACTGGGAAAAGGACTGCCTCTGGTGATCCTGCACGGGCTGTATGGTTCATCCGACAACTGGCTGTCCATCGGAAAAAGCCTTTCAAACCGGTTTACGGTATACCTGGTAGATCAGCGGAATCACGGGCAATCCCCTCATGATCCCGTTCATACCTACAAGGCCATGCGTGATGACCTGCGCGATTTTCTCGACCAGCATGATCTTTGGAAAGTGAATCTGATAGGGCATTCCATGGGGGGTAAAACAGCCATGTTCTTCGCAGCAGCCTTTCCGCACCGGCTCAGTTCCCTGGTGATAGTGGATATCTCGCCCCGCTCATATAAAAGTCTTGTTTCTCCTTCTCCCCAGGCGCTGTCGCACCTCAATTTAATCCAATCCCTGCTTTCTCTTAATCTGGAAGAAATAAAAAGCCGCACTGCAGCGGAGAATCTGCTGGCGGAAACCATACCCTCACGCAGGGTAAGACAATTCCTCCTGAAGAATCTCGACAGGGACCACAACGGCCAGTTTGCATGGCGGTTGAACCTGAAGGTTCTGGCTGCTTCACTGCCATCCATTCTTGACGGATTCCCGGAGGAGGCTGTGAAGAAAGGCTTGAAGGTGACCGGATTCCCAGTCCTGTTTGTCCGTGGGGAGCAGTCGGATTACATCAATCAGGAAGATATGCTGATGGCGCAGAACCTTTTCCCCGAAGCCAGATTTGACACCATTCCGCAGGCAGGTCATTGGGTACATGCCGAGCAGCCTGAGCTTTTTCTGGATGCTCTGAACCGGTTCTACGGATTGAAGGTTTAATCCACAATTTCAATATGTTCATCGGCGATCATCGGTTCTCCTTTCAGGCGCAGCAGAAGCCTTGCCACCGTGACCACATCCTTGCGGCAATACTCGACTATGCGGTTCAGATTCTTCTCTTTCCAGTATACCTGCGATACCATGCTGCCATCGATATCGTCCTTTGGGGTGGGTATACCGAACAGGTGTGCCAGCAGGTCGAGCGAGGTATAATTCTTGAAATCGCCGAACTTCCATAATTCCAGGGTATCGAGGAACCTTACCTCCCAGGGCTTTTTCCCAGCCACATCGAGGATCCGAGGAAGCTTCAGCCCATTGACGAGCATACGACGTGCGATATAGGGGAAATCAAATTCCTTCCCGTTGTGCGCGCACAGGTCGACTTCCCGGTTCGAGGTGAATTTGTTGATCATTTCGGCAAAGCTTTTCAGCAAAATGGCCTCGTCGTCACCGGCAAATGATTTCAGGCGGATGTGCCGGGTTCCGTTGCGCTGGGTAAGGTGTCCCACACAAATGACTATAATCTTTCCGAATTCAGCGTAGATGCCTGCCCTGTCGTATATTTCAGCCGGGGTTTCGTTTTCTTTCTTCAGCCAGCCCGCTTTTTTCTCCCAGAATTTTTTGAAATCCTCAGGAACTGAGTCAAAATCAGGAGCGCCTGGAACTGTTTCAATATCAAGAAATAAAATGTTTTCGAGATTCAGACCTTCGAGCATTCGATTAAATTTTACCTGTAAGGTAATGCAATTTTACGTATCCGTAAAAAATTCATTGAGACTAAGAATGCCGGAATCCTGATTTTTTATTTATTTTTTTTGGATTTTTCCAGATTGCTTTTCATTTTGTATTTTACAATCTCTGTGATCAGTGCAGCAGGAACAGTCTGGTCCATAGGAAATTGTATGGTTCCCTTGCTGGTTTTATAGCCGGTAAGCTTATCTTTAAAAGCCTCTATGGTTTCTGCATGCGGGTAAAGGGAATAGTGATTTTTTGCTGCGCCAAACCACAGTAGCATTCCATTGAGTCTATATCCGGGCATTCCGTAACTGATTACCTCCTCAGCCTGGGGAGCAGCTTTTCTGATCAGTTGCCTTACTTCTTCCAGCAATGGTCGTAAGGGTACCTGCTGCGATACAATATAATCATCCACATCAGCAAAGGTTTTTTTCTGTACCATGATCGGTCAGGTTCTTGTAAGCATGTTCAAGCGGGGCGATTTCCAGTTTTTTCATTTTCATCAAGGCGGCTATCATACGGTTGTATCTTTCCGGATCGCTTTCATCAAGTAATGAAGACAGCACCGCAGGAACAATTTGCCAGGATATCCCGTATTTATCGGTTACCCAGCCACACTGCATGATGGTACCGTTCTCTGAAAGCCTCTTCCATAGCTGGTCTATTTCTTCCTGGTCAGCGCAGTTCACTACAAAGGAAACGGCAGGGGTGAAACTGAATATGGGTCCGCCGTTCAGCGCTGTGAACTTTTGTCCGTTCAGAAAAAACTCGATGGTCATGATTGAGCCCTCCGGCATGGGTGCGTTTTTTCCATAATGTACCATCCTGCTAACAGAAGAGTCTATAAATATGGTGGTGTAAAATTGCACCGCTTCTTCGGCCTGGTCATTGAACCACAAAAAGGGAGTGATCTTTTCCATATGGCATGATTGAACTTCTTTCTAAAAACCATAAGGGGTTAGTAAAGTTCATTTTATGAAAGGGCATTCAGTATTGAGTTTTTTATAGAGCACCTGGATGCAGGCTTCAATAGTTTGAGTTGTGTTTTCATGTTCGATCACCATATCGGTCCTGTTTCGCTGGGGCTCAACGTACGTGTTGTGCATGGGATGGACCATTCCTGAAAATCTTTCGCGGACTTCAGTTTCTGTCCGGCCACGCTCAGCGGTATCCCTTCGTATAATCCTCAGGAGGCGCACCTCCCTGGCTGCATCCAGGAAAACTGAAAAATCCAGAACCCGGGCAATCCTTTCATCGTGCAGGACAAACATGCCTTCCAGCAGAATAAAATCAGCCGGTTGAACCAGAATGCCTTGCCTGTTGCGGGTACAGGTAAGGTAAGAATAGACCGGTCGCTCAATTTCAGTTCCCTGTTTTAGATTGAGCAGATGGAGAAGCAGGAGATCAAAATCAATCGCTTCGGGATGGTCAAAATTGATCTGCTTCAGCTGGTTTTCGGGAATACCCGAACGATCATGGTAGTAAGCATCCTGTGGGAGAATGATACAACTTCCGGTCCTGTGATTATTCAGAATCGCTGCCATCTGTTCCGTAAACGTTGTCTTGCCGGAGCCAGAGCCACCCGTAATGCCGATAATTACTGACATGAGAATGATCTTAACCTGCAGTAAAGATAAAAAAGTGTTTTGGATTACAGGGCAGTGGGAAAGAGGCCGGAGTTAAAGCTAAAAAGCAATTGAAAAACTCAGGAATGAACAGTTAAGATGAATCCTGTATGAATAAAATTGAACACGTAAACCAGGAATCAAAAGCCAGGAGTAGAAATCATATACTTTCGCCTGATATATAAACCAGGCTTTATCTGTAGTAAAGAGTAATCATTCTGCCCAACTGACGGATTTCAGGCAGGAAAAGAAATAAAGGAAAAGCTTTACCTTTGTGGTTTTGAATGGGATGAATTACATAACATCAATGGAAATAGCATACAGTATCACCAAAACATGCAACCGATGCCAGAAAGTAACCTTGAGCGCATGATTCGCCTGGTCGATGAGGTGTTTGCCACCCGTGAGAATCCCGATCAGCTCAGCGTAAGCCCCGAAGTAATGGAACGGTTGCACAACATTCATTCTTCCGCCTTATCGGAATTCGACGATGGCCATGGACCAGTGGCCTGGGTACTGCTTATTCCAACAACCCTTCCGCTGATGAACCAGTTTCTGGCTAAGGGAATCACCGAGAAGGAGTTGTTTGACCTGACTACTCCCGGTGTGAGGTATGATGCCCTGTACCTCTGTTCTGCACTTGTACTCGAAGAATACAGGAGGAAGGGTATTGTGAAGAACATGGTACTCCGGTCCATAGATGAAATCCGAAAGGATTATCCCCTGAAAGCGCTTTTCGTGTGGCCATTTACAAAAGAAGGCGACCTGGCTGCCGGGGCCATAGCCAAATTGGCGGGGCTCCCCTTGTTCAAAAGAGAGGATCACTCAACCGGACAGGATGGCATTTGACGAAACCACTCACTGCATTCCTGTGGAATGTTTTTTAAAATCCTTACCTTGCGGGAAATTTGTACTGCCGCGCAGGCATTTTGTTCCTGACGCCAGGCAGATGTTATACCGGTAACTTTTCAGATGAATGTATACCCATGTAATTTTCGATGTAGACGGCACCATGCTTGATACCGGCGAGGCGATTATAGGCTCCCTCCGGGAAATGCTTGAACAGGAATATGGAATGAGCTATACCCATGAACAGCTTGAGTTTGTGCTTGGAATTCCGGGAGTGCCTGCATTGGAAAGACTGGGTATTCGCGAGCCTGTGAAGGCCAGCGAGAGCTGGTACAGATTCATGGCAAAGTATTCTCATACCCTGGCATTGTTCCCGGGAATCCGGGAAACCTTGCAGACATTGCATGACAAGGGAATCCGGCTCGGTATTGTCACCTCCCGTACGCGGCTGGAACTTGAATATGATTTCAACCCTTTCGGCATCTCTGCTTTGTTCGGTTGCATTGTGTGTGCTGATGACACATCGTCGCACAAACCACACCCGGCGCCTATTTTGAAATACCTGGAACTAACGGAAGCAGAACCGCAAAAAACCCTGTATATTGGTGATACCGTGTATGACTGCCAGAGCGCGACGGGTGCAGGAGTGGCCTTCGGCCTCGCTTCCTGGGGTGCTGTAAACATCCCGGCCTGTTCGTCCGATTTTGTTTTTCAGAAACCGGAAGAGATCATTCCATTGATCTGGAATAACAGCGATATAGTCACTGTGGCCTGAAAGGGAAAAAAACAGGATAAGAGAGTATCAAACCGGAAGAAAAATAAATCTTCTTCCTATGAAATATACGGATCATGAAAAAAGGTATTATAGTCTCGGCGATTCTTGTGCTGCTCCTTGCAGCATGGGCTCCTTCAGGGTCAAGGGCTAAGGTGGTATACCAGGCCCAGGATTCATTGATTCTCCTTGGGAAGGTCAAAACACTGGGGAAATTCTGCAACTTGCCTTCGGGTGAGCTGATGATAAGGGTGGGAGAGAGCTTCCTGGGTACGCCTTATGTTGGAGGCACACTCGACCGCGACAAGGACCGTGAGCAACTGGTAATCAATCTAAGTGAACTTGATTGTACTACTTATGTAGAGAACTGTCTGGCCATTACAGAAACGCTGAAAAGCAAGACCCCCGGATTTTCAGAATACCTGAAACAACTCGAACGGATCAGGTACCGGGGAGGGGTTCTCGGCGGGTATGCCAGCAGGTTACATTATTTCTGTGAATGGATTTATGACAATGCGCAGAAAGGGTACCTGAAAGATGTTACAAAGGAGGCAGGCGGAATAAGGGACAGCATCAGGCTGTATTATATGAGTACGCATCCGAAGGAATATGCCCAGATTGATCTTCATCCTGAACTTGGCCCGGAAATCGCCGCTTTTGAAAAGGCGCTCAATGCCCGCACATGGTATTACATTCCCAAGGAAAGGTTTAGGGAATCGGAGGCAAATATTCATAACGGAGACATCGGCGCAATCACCACCCGCATCAAAGGCATGGATGTGTCGCATGTTGGATTGATGATCAGGAAAAACGGCCGGATTCACTTCATGCATGCCTCCTCGGTGAACAAAAAGGTTGAGATCATGGATATTCCCCTGTTCGATTATCTTGCCCGGCGCAAGGATGCAACAGGCATCATGCTGGCCCGGGTGAACTAGGATTACAAACTCAACCGGAAGTGTCCCGAAAATTCTTCTAATTTTGCAGCATCAAAAAACATTTATGGATTCACTATACCCTTTGAAATTCAAGCCCTGGTACAGGAAGATGATCTGGGGAGGAGCAAAAATGAGAACGGTCCTGGGCAAGGACCTGAAAACGAATGATTGTGGTGAAAGCTGGGAAATTTCAGCGGTTCAGGGTCACATCTCGGTAGTGGAAAATGGCTTCCTCGCAGGGAATAACATGCAGGAGATCATTGAAATAGATATGGGCG
>JAKAMP010000046.1 GCA_021812865.1 Bacteroidota bacterium
TTCAGAATAAAATGCATTACCTGGAAGAGAAGGCATCCGGGAGCAAGGCCAAAACTGACTACATCGGCCAGGGAATCGAGCTGTTTGCCGATTTCCGAATAGGCATGCAGCAGCCTGGCAGAGAACCCGTCGAGGAAGTCGAAAGCGGCTGCCAGGAAAATGAACCAGGGAGCATAACGGTGAAGTCCGGGATCGAAGGAAAAGGCAATGGCAATGCAACCCGAGAGCAGGTTCATTGAAGTGATGAAGTTGGGGATATGTTTTATTATGGCCGGTGTAGATTTCATGTTCATTTTTGCACAAATCTAATGAAAAAAAAATGAGGCAATCATGGTTGCCTCATTCCAATGGGTTAAATGTACGATTACCGGTCTCTTGCTCCAAGGTATATCATAATGTAATACATCAGTGATGCGAGGGATGTAAGGGCAGCGATAAAATAGGTATATGCAGCCCAACGGAGGGCATCGGTAGCCTTGTCATAAGTTTCGTATGTGCTGATTCCGCTGGTTCTGAGCCAGGCAATGGCCCTCTGGCTGGCATTCACTTCCACAGGAAGAGTAATGATACTGAATAGGGTGGTGAGTGCAAAGAGTATGATACCAACCAGCAGCAACTGAGGAAATGTTTTCACCATCAGCAACCCGGCCAGCAGTATCCACTGTAGCCACTGTGCACTGAAGCTTACAACTGGTACGATAGCTGAACGCATTTGCAGCCAAGCATAAGCCTGTGCATGTTGAACGGCATGGCCGCATTCATGGGCAGCCACAGCTGCTGAAGCTATACTGCGTCCTTCATAAACCGCCTGGCTCAAGTTTACAGTCTTTTTCGTGGGGTCATAATGGTCAGAGAGTTCTCCCTTTACGGAAATCACATCTACATCATTAATGCCATGATCCCTGAGCATTTTCAATGCCACATCCCTTCCCGATAGCATTACCGGTATCTCGGAATACCTACGGAATCTTGCTTTCAGCTGGTAACTCACCAGGTAGCTTACCAGGACTGATACAATCAAAATTATCCAATACGTCATGGCAGTATAAATTTTAGTAACTGCGAAGGTACAACAAAATCCCGACCAGATCGGTCATTCTGCCAAATTGACAAGTGTTAATATGTGTTAAAGTATGTCATTGGGTCAATTTGTCCTCCCGGAACAGTCCGGTAAGAGAAGCCGGCAGCAGGGAAGAAACTGCAGGTGCTAGTCAAAGATTGAAAGCAGGGGATGAAAATTTCCAATGAGGAATGATTATCTTTACGTTTTAAACCGCGAAGTGATGTGCCTAGCAGTGCCCGGGAAGATTGAATCGATCGATGAAAGCAATTCTGGCTTAAGGATGGCAAGGGTGAATTTTGGCGGTATCATAAAGGATATCTGCATTGAATGGCTTCCCGAGGTAAAGATAGGTGACTATATTCTTGCTCATGTAGGCGTTGCATTGACGCGATTGGATGAGGAGGAAGCGCAGGCCACCTTGCAGGCATTTGACGAGTGGGAACAATCGCTCAAAAATCCCGAATGAACATGCAGCCTTTGAAGTATTGCTGTTGCAGCCTGCCTGCATTCTGACGGTTCACCGGGAATTTCCATCTGAACGGATACAACAGAGCATGACCTTACAGGTCAGGTGTGGAATTCAACCCCGGCTTAAAGCGTCGAATGCCTTCCAAGGCAGGATATGCTATTGTCTCTAAGGGCTATATTTTTGGGTTCGCGGTTCGAGGGCAATGGTCTTACAGAATTGAACATTTTTTCTGAAAAAACATTTATAGTGGTATGAAAGCAGATCTTCAGCAATTCGCATCAAAAATATATGGCATACAGGAAAAGTATTGCATGGATGTGCCTTCGGTTGTAAGCACGGATGAATTCATTGAGCGGCTGGTTCATGTGTTGTTTCCCATCAAGGATAAGCGGAAACCAAGTGCAGCCTCCCTTACGGCCGAGCTGGAACAGCTTCAGCAGATGCTGAGAGCGTTACTCTCCCCCCTCTGCGGCACACAGGAGAAGTCGGCCGATGAGGTAACCGAAGAGTTTTTTGCAGCCGTTCCCCAGGTATATTCGGATCTGCTCGAGGAGGCCGATGCATATGTAAAGCTTGACCCTGCGGCATGGTCGGTGGAAGAAGTCATCCTTTGCTACCCCGGTTTTTTTGCTGTAACGATATACCGGCTGGCGCATATCCTATATTCAGAGAAAGTGCCGGTACTGCCCAGGATCATCAGCGAGTATGCGCACAGTAAAACCGGAATAGACATCCACCCGGGGGCATCCATCGGAAATAAACTATTCATAGACCACGGAACCGGTGTGGTGATTGGCGAAACCACCGTGATTGGCAACAAAGTAAAGATTTACCAGGGCGTTACCCTTGGCGCATTGCATGTGGAAAAGGGACTTGCCGATACCAAAAGGCATCCAACCATTGAAGATAACGTGATCATCTATGCAGGCAGCACCATCCTGGGTGGCAAAACCGTGGTTGGGCACGATACCGTGATCGGAGGTAATGTATGGCTCACCAACAGCGTAGAACCTCATACCATAGTGTACCGGCAGCCTAAGATGCATTTCAAGAATTCCAAAGAAGTGGACGATACTTTTAATTATGTGATATAGAGAGTATTGCAACATTATGCTCATTGTTTAATGAATTAAAGCACTCTGAAAATGAAGGTAGATAACATTCTGCAAACCATAGGCAATACGCCCCACCTGAAAATGAACAGATTATTCGGTACTGATCATGAGGTTTGGGTTAAACTGGAAAAGTCCAATCCCGGCGGAAGCATCAAGGACAGGATAGCGCTGGCGATGATTGAAGATGCAGAGTCAAAAGGCCTTCTCAGCCAGGACTCGGTGATCATTGAGCCGACCTCAGGCAATACAGGCATCGGACTGGCCATGGTGGCTGCTGTAAAAGGTTACCCGCTCATCCTGGTCATGCCCGAGTCGATGTCGATTGAACGCAGGCGCATCATGGCGGCATATGGAGCTCGTTTCGAGCTTACCCCGCGTGAAAAAGGCATGCCCGGAGCCATTGAACGGGCGGAACAAATGCTGAAAGAAATTCCTCGTGCCTGGATGCCATCGCAATTTGATAATCCTGCCAATGTTGACATTCACAGGAAAACAACGGCAGAAGAGATTCTCAGGGATTTTCCGGAAGGCATCGATATACTGATCGCAGGGGTCGGTACCGGAGGCCATATTTCGGGTATAGGAGAAATCCTGAAATCGAAATTCAGGAACCTGAAAGTGTATGCTGTGGAGCCCGAGCTATCGCCTGTCATCAGCGGGGGGAAGCCCGGTCCTCATCCTCTGCAGGGTATCGGGGCAGGATTTATTCCTGAAAACCTACATACTGCCGTGCTCGATGGAGTAATCACGGTTTCGAAAGAAGAAGCATTTTCTTTTGCGCAACGGGCTGCACGGGAAGAAGGTTTGTTTGTTGGTGTCTCTTCCGGTGCAAGCTTTGCAGCAGTTGCCAAAAAGCTCCCCGACATTCCTGCGGGCTCCAGAATACTTACCCTCTGTTACGACACCGGTGAGCGGTATCTTTCCGTGGAAGGATTGTTCTGATCCTTCTGCACTGTAATGCGGGATATTTTTCTCAGCTTTTGAATAATTCAAAGTAGTACGAACCTGCCTGAGCCATCATTTTGTTCTGGATATCTTTTATGCCAATTTTGCCATAACCAAATCTGAAAGTCATGCATTTCGAAACGCGTGCCATCCGTGTAGGTCAGGAACCCGATGAAGCCACCGGGGCAACCATAGTGCCCATCTACCAGACTTCCACCTTCACACAGGAAGAAATAGGAAGGAACAAGGGATTTGAATATACCCGTTCGGGAAATCCAACAAGGGCTGCTCTGGAAGCGTGCCTGGCTTCGCTCGAGGAAGGAAAATACGGGCTTAGCTTTGCTTCCGGACTGGCAGCCGAACATGCTGTTCTGTCCATGCTGCGGCCCGGCGATCATGTGATTGCGCCCTTTGACCTGTATGGTGGTACCTATAGGCTGTTCACGCAGGTACTGGAACCCATGAACATCCGGTTTACCTTTCTCGATTTTACCGACCCGGTTAAGCTTGCCTCTGCATTTCTTCCTGAAACCAGGATGGCATGGATCGAAACCCCAACCAATCCGACACTGAAAATTTTCGATATTGCTGCCATTGTGAATGAATGCCACCGGCACAATGTCTTGTCTGTGGTGGACAATACCTTCGCCACGCCTTATTTTCAGAAACCTCTTTCCCTTGAAGCCGACATTGTGGTGCACAGTACCACCAAATACATCAACGGGCATTCCGATGTTGTAGGCGGAGCTGTGGTAGTGAATGATAAAGTTATCTGGAACAAAGTAAGGTTTTACCAGAATTCCATTGGGGGAGTCTCCTCACCTTTCGACGCATGGCTTACCCTGAGAGGACTTAAAACACTGGCAGTGAGGATGCAGCAGCATGAACGAAATGCCTTTGCGGTAGCCAGGTTTCTTCAGAAACATCCAAAAATTGAAGGAGTACTCTACCCTGGACTGGAAGGGCATCCAGGTTATAACACAGCCAAAAAACAGATGACAGGCTTCGGAGGCCTGGTTTCCGTGTATCTTAAGGGCGGTTTCAGCGAGGTTAACCTTTTTCTGAAGAACCTGAAGGTATTCAGTCTGGCCGAGAGCCTGGGCGGGGTGGAATCGCTCGCCAATTACTCAACCCGCATGACGCACGCTTCCTATCCTGAAAAACTGAAGAACCAGATTGGCATTACCGATAATCTCGTCAGGTTGTCAGTAGGCCTGGAACATGCTGATGATCTGACAGATGATCTGAAGCAAGCGCTGGCAAAATTCTGAATCAAACCCCTCAATTTATCCAAGCTGTAAAGGCTGTTGCGTTTTTTCATTTTCCCTGTTCCTAGAGCTGCGCAACTCAATCAGGGAGGTTTGGGCTTAATCATCTCTTTACCCGGTGCAGAAATGCATTAATGTGCCTGGGTAGACATTTCGGGACAAGCACAGGCTGGCCTGATTGTTGCAACAGAACGGGCAATTATCCGGCAATAGAAGCAAATAGTTTTCTTCTGGAATGTTTCTTGAATAAATCCGGATATAAAGATTGAAAAGCATCGTCCCACAACCCAAACACTCGCAAGATAAACAAACCGCTGCGGAGACTGCAGAACAATTATTCATGGCAATGGACAGCAGCGTTGAAAAATTCTGTTTCTGTTCCTGTTTTATCTTGAACATATGAATGTCTGATTCTAATAAAAGTTTGTTTGGGTAATTTTGTGGCAATAAAAGTCCGTGAATCAACAATTAAAACCATTTGAAATATTCGTAATTTTATATATTCAGAAAGGTATGGAACAACAACTTGGACTTAGGCAATTGGGACAGTCAAACCTCATTGTTTCGCCACTGGGGTTGGGCACCTGGCAGTTCAGCAAAGGCAAAGGCCTTGTAGGGAAGTATTGGACAAATTTATCCGATGAGGATATCCGGCAAATTGTAAAGGTATCGTTAGAGGGAGGGATAAACTGGATCGATACAGCCGAGATATATGGCAAGGGGGAATCTGAAAAAGCTGTTGCCAGGGCTTTGAAATCAATCGGAATCAAACCGGGAGAAGTGATGATTGCCACCAAATGGTGGCCTGCATTACGGTTTGCATCTAATATTGAACGCACCATAGATCAAAGGCGGGAGGCTCTTGATGGGTATCCCATCGATCTGTACCAGATTCACCAGCCTTTCTCCTTCTCTTCTATACCCGATGAAATGAATTCCATGGGCAGGATGGCCAAACAGGGGAAATTCCGGTATATAGGGGTAAGCAACTATTCTGCAGCAAAAATGGAAAGGGCTTACGAGGAGCTTGGAAGGTATGGGCTTAGGCTTACATCCAACCAGGTGCATTACAACTTATTGAACCGCAAGATTGAACAGAATGGCGTTCTGGCAAAGGCCAAGGAGCTGGGGATCAGCATTGTTGCATACTCTCCCCTGGCACAAGGGCTGCTTACCGGCAAGTTTCACGATAACCCCGGATTGATAAAGAATACAGGGATGCGAAAAAACCTTCCCGGTTTCAGCCGGAAGGGGCTTGAAAAATCCAGGGCTCTCATCGGGAAGCTTAAGGAGATTGGCGCCAGGTATAATGCTTCGCCTGCACAGGTAGCTTTGAATTGGCTGGTAACATTTCATGGCGATACCGTTGTTGCCATACCAGGAGCCACCAAGCTTTCGCATGCCCAGGACAATGTGGGAGCCATGAAATTCAGGCTTACACAGGACGAGCTGAGAGCAATCGACTCTGCATCTCTTGCTTGCGAGTGATCATTAACCTGGTAACCGTCTTGCAGTGGGCAGGGCGATTCAATTGAAGGGTACCATGAAACTTGGGCAATGAACGGAACTATTCCGGAAATGGATTTGACCCTAAATAATACTATATGACAAAAATGGTATTGATCGGAGCCAGCGGCAAAATTGGCCGGAGGGTTCTCAATGAAGCCCTGAACAGGGGGTTTGGGGTTACAGCCATGATGCGGAATCCCGGCATGCTCTCGTTGAAGCACCCGGCATTGAAAACGGTGCAAGGCAACATCATGCGTAAGGAGGATATCGGAAAAACTGCAGTGGGCCATGACATTGTTGTTTCGGCCTACGGCCCGGGGCAGAATGATCCGTCGGACATGCTCGAGGCGACACGCTCTCTCCTTGAGGGGGTAAAAATGGCAAGGGTCAAGCGCCTCATCGTCGTGGGTGGCGCCGGAAGCCTCGAGGTTGCACCCGGTGTAATGCTTCTCGATACCCCAGAATTTCCGGCCACTTGGAAAGCCATCTCCCTGGCACATAAAGATGCCTTGTGCCTTTACTTACATGAAAGGGATCTGGAATGGAGTTATGCGCACCCTGCGGCATCGCTGGAACCCGGTATGCGAACAGGCCATTACCGCTTAGGAACCGATAAGCTGTTAGCCGATCACAAAGGAGAAAGCCGCATTTCCATGGAAGATTTCGCCGTTGCCCTGATCGATGAAGCAGAGAACCACCGCCATATCCGTAAACGATTTACGGTTGCCTATTAAACCGCCTGGAATACAGATATCCTTACAGATCAATCTCATATGCTAAAGATCATGAAAAATTCATCTGTCAATCCGGGCAATGACCTGATGCCGGTCATTTTTGTGGGTCATGGCAGTCCTATGAATGCCATCGAGGGAAATGAATTCACCAGGGGGTGGCAGCAAATGAGCGCCCGGGTGCCCCGTCCCCGGGCTGTACTGTGTATTTCGGCCCATTGGGAAACAAGCGGAACGCTTATCACGGCTATGGATAACCCCGAAACAATACATGATTTCGGTGGATTTCCTGAAGAATTGTATAAGGTTCAATATCCGGCCCTCGGCCAGCCCGAATTTGCAGAGGACCTGATCCGGCGCCTGGCAAACCACGATCTGGCAACCGATATGGACTGGGGACTGGACCATGGCTGCTGGAGTGTGATCAGGCATTTTTACCCGGATGCCGATGTGCCTGTTCTGCAGCTTAGCCTCGATTACCGTAAACAGCCATCCGAACACTATGCCCTGGGAAAAGAATTGGCATTCCTGCGACGAGAGGGCATACTGATTGTAGGCAGCGGCAATATTGTACATAATCTGCGAATGGTTGACTGGCGCAATGTTACCGGTGGATATGACTGGGCTGAAGAGGCCAGTGCAAAAATCCAAAGCCTAATCCGCGAGGAGAACCACAAGGCGCTCATTGATTTTGGCCAATTGGGAAAGGAAATTGACCTGGCAGTGCCCACGCCCGAACATTACCTGCCCTTGCTCTATGTTCTGGCACTCTCGGATAAAAAGGACTCCCTTACTGTGTATAATGACAAGTGCACCATGGGATCACTTTCCATGACCTCCTTCTTCTTTGGAGACTGAATTTTATGCCTATCCTTTAGTGTTTTCAGAAATCATGTCAAACCATTTCATATGACCAGATATTCCATTGCCATTATTTCTGCCAGTGTACGTGAGGGCAGAAACAGCCACAGGGTGGCGCTATTTTTCAGGAATTACCTTTCTGAAGAGGGACTTGCCGTATCGAATATACTCGACTTGGATGAGTACCGGTTTCCTTTGTTCAATGAAAGGATGAAATTTCAAAAAGATCCCTCGCCGGCAGTGCTTGATTTTGCCTCGAAAATTTCGAAGGCCGATGGGGTGATTATCGTTACGCCTGAATATAATGGGGGATACCCTGCCAGCCTGAAAAATGTTATTGACCTGCTGTATACAGAATGGTATCACAAACCAGTAGCCATATCTACCGTATCAGAAGGGACTTTCGGTGGTTCGCAAGTGATCACTTCCCTGCAGTTCATTCTCTGGAAGATCAAAGCGTTGACCGTCCCTGCCCAGTTTCCCGTTCCACAGGTTAACCAGGCTTTTGATGAATCGGGTAGCCCTGCTGATAAGCAAGCGGTCGAGAAACGGCTGAAGCCATTCCTCGATGAGCTCTTCTGGTGCATTGAGGCGGTAAACAGGATGAGGGACCAGTAGCCAGCATATACAATGTGAAATGATAATGAGAACCGGCTTGCTTGAAAATCAAGCGATAAATTCTAAATTTGGGGCCTGATCATCATCCTAAAGACAGGCAACTGACCGGAATGAAAATTGCTGTTGACTTTGATGGAACTATTGTCGAGGCCCGTTATCCTGCCATCGGGGAGGAAAAAATTTTTGCCTTCCGCACATTGCAGGAATTGCAGAAAAAAGGGCATCAGCTGATCCTGTGGACCTCTCGTTCCGGTGAGGAACTGGAGGAGGCGGTGGAATACTGCCGTAAAAAGGGCATAGAGTTTTACGCCGTGAACAGGAATTACCCTGAAGAAACCTTCGATGAGACTATGAGCCGTAAAATTGTAGCCGACCTGTACATCGATGACCGCATTGTTGGCGGATTTCAGGGATGGGGCGAAATTTACCATATGATCCATCCCGAAGAAGATGAATACCAGGAAAAATATTTCCGGGCTTACAAGGGGAAAAGATCATTCCTCCAAAAAATCAAAAACTTATTCCAAAGAGGTATATGAATTCCATTTCGTTAAAAACCTTATTGTTTCTCTGTTTGATACCGGTACTATCCTGCACCAATAATGGATCGTACAAGAAGGGAGCTGAAAAAGAGACCGGGAATGCTCCGGCGCCCGCAAAGAAGGTCTTTGATATCGACGCACCGATGAATAGCGCCCGGTTCGGCCTGGGTGTGGATGTGCCTGTTAAAATTAAAGCCAGGGCTGAGGGGGAGGGCTATGACAGCCTGCAGCTGTTTGTGAACGGCACATACATTACATCCACCAGGGACAAGGAATTTGCGCTGCAGTGGAATTCAAAGAAGGCACAGTTAGGAAGGAACTATCTCAGGGTACTCGCCTGGAAGGGAGGCAAAAACAACGGCAGCGGCAACAGCTCCTTCATCCTGTTTTCCGACATTGTGCCCAAGATATTGAATTTCAAGTTGATAAAAACTTATCCCCACGACACTCATGCCTACACGCAAGGGTTGTACTATGAAAACGGGATATTATACGAAAGCACCGGGCAATATGGGGAATCGAGCCTAAGAAAAGAAGTGCTGAATACCGGCGAAGTCCTGCAATCGGTAAACCTTCCGAAAGATATTTTCGGCGAAGGATTGGCCGTGTACGGAAATGATCTGATCCAGATTACCTGGAAATCGCAGGTTGGTTTTATTTATGACAAAAAGACGTTTCAGCAGATCAATAAGGTTTATTACCAGGACAAGGAGGGATGGGGAATAACATACAATGGCAAGGAACTGATTATGAGCGATGGCACTGAGGAATTATCGTTTTATGATACCCAGTATTTCACGGAACAGCATGCGGTTCAGGTATATGACAATACAGGGCCGGTAAATTACCTGAATGAACTCGAATATATCAAGGGGGAGGTGTACGCGAACATTTACGGGCAAACCCGCATTGCGGTGATCGATCCAGCAACGGGTAAGGTAAAGGCCTACCTCGACCTGGCAAGCCTGGTTCCGGATGGTTACCAGAACGATAATGACAGGGTGCTGAACGGAATTGCCTGGAATCCGGCCAACGGGCATTTGTATGTAACCGGGAAGTACTGGCCCAGCCTGTTTGAAATAGCGGTTTACTGAGCCTATCTGCCCGAAATGGTTCTCACGGCAACCGGAAGCAGGCCGAACCGGAAAGGCGAGTGGCCAAGCGTTTCCCCGTCAGCTTCCAGGTAGATATCT
>JAKAMP010000047.1 GCA_021812865.1 Bacteroidota bacterium
CCCTGATGGCGCTGCTTATTTCACTGATCCTGGTAGTCCTGTTATTGCCCGAATTCAATCTTCTGGCAGACAAGCATATTCTGCTGAGTAGCATGCTTTCTCCCCACATTGTACTGGGCATTGTGGCGCTGACCCTTTTCATCGGTGTGTTTTCAGGCAGTTATCCTGCATTCTACCTTTCCTCATTCAATCCGGCCCTGGTGATCAAGGGGCAGACCGATCAGCGCGGGGGGAACATCAATCTCCGTAAGGCCCTGGTGGTTATCCAGTTCGCCATTTCGGTGTTTATGGTTGTGGGGACCATGGTGGTAAACTCGCAGCTGCGTTATATGCAGACTACCGATCCCGGTTTCAACAAGGAAAATGTGCTGGTGATGATCGTCAGGGACACTACCTTGCGGAAGAGCGCCGATGCCTTCAGGGACGAAGTGATGAAAATTCCCGACATCACAGGAGTATCCTTTTCCTCAGGGGACCCGGGCTACGATCTTGGCATCCAGGTGATGCGGATGGAGGGAGACAGTGGCAAAATGGTGGACAAAGCGGTTAACAATTACTTCGTAAATTACGACTATATTCCCATGATGGGGATGAAGATGGTAGAAGGCAGGAATTATGACCGGTCCATGGGTTCGGATGAAAAAGAGGCCTTTGTGGTTAATGAAACGGCAGCCCGAAGGTTCGGTTGGGTGGATTCCGCCTCCCAGAAAAAGGGCGATTTTACGAGCGCCATCGGGAAGAAGTTTTATTTCGGAATCGATCTTAAGGGAGGAGCATCCCGCGAGGGACGGATAGTGGGTATAGTGAAAGATTTTCATTATGCATCGTTGCACAATCCCATTGAGCCGATTGTACTCCTGCTGATGGATAACCCCCTGCAGCGTTTCTTTTTCAATATCCGCATGAAAGGCAACAATCAGGAAAAAACCATCGCCGGCATTGACAAGGTAAGGCAGGCATTCAATGATCATTATCCGTTTGAATACAAGTTCCTTGATGATTCGTTGCGTGAATATTACAAAGGCGAGCAGAAGATCAGCAACCTCTTCATGATATTCACCGTGCTGACCATATTCATTGCTGTTCTGGGATTGCTTGGGCTGTCGTCGTTCCTTACCCAGCAGAGAACCCGCGAAATCGGTGTGCGGAAGGTAATGGGCGCATCGGGAACCGATATCACGCTGATGTTCATCCGGCAGTTTTCCATATGGGTGGTCGTTGCGAACATGATTGCCCTTCCCCTGGCTTACTATTTCATGGGAAAATGGCTGGAAGATTTCACCTACCGTACGCACCTCCAGGCATGGATTTTTGTTCTTTCCTTTATCCTTTCACTCATGGTAGCACTCTTTACAGTGAGTTACCGAGTGATACAAGCTTCAGGTATCAATCCGGCTCAGGCAGTACGATACGAATGACATGAAGACCCGGGTTTGCCCGGGTTTTTTATTTGGTTTCTTTTCCTGACGGCAGGAGTATGAAGATAAAGGTCAAAAAATGTGTTGCAGGACAATGACAGAATCTGAAGCAGGGATTGCTTTTTCATCTAAATTTGAATTCTGCCTAAACCCAATCTACCCATGAGATTATTGCTGCTCAGCAACAGTACCAATGCAGGGGAAGGATTCCTGCAATTTGCCCTGCCCCATTTGGAAGAATTCATTGGCCGGAAAGCGGTGAAGCCACTTTTCATTCCATATGCTGCAGTGACCATGAGTTTCGATGCCTATACCAAAAAAGTAAAGGACACACTGAATACTGCGGGATGTGATATTGATCCCATCCACTTATATGATGATCCAGTAGAAGCAGTACAGATGGCCGATTGCATCATGGTAGGCGGGGGAAACACTTTTCACCTGCTGAATTTACTGCAGGTGAATTCTCTCATTGATGTAATTGTTCGACGGGTAAAACAGGGCATTCCTTATATCGGTTGGAGTGCAGGTTCTAACATTGCTGCACCCACCATATGCACCACAAACGATATGCCCATCATTCAGCCAGAAAGTTTCAAGGCCTTGAATCTGGTTCCGTTCCAGATCAACCCGCATTACCTGGATATGCATCCTTCCGGTCATGCAGGAGAAACTAGGGAGATGCGCATTAATGAATATATTGAAGTTAACCCCAACCGGTACGTGGTAGGGCTGCGGGAAGGAACCCTGTTAAGGATTGAAAATGAACGGATCAGCCTGATCGGAAACCGTAAGGCCCGAATCTTTGCACATGGAATGAATCCCCTTGAGCTGGGCAGGAAAGATGATTTCAGTTTTCTTAGGATGTAGGTGGCTTTATGTTCAGCAATTGCGGAAAATTGCTGGTTTCGGTTTTAAAATCTGACGATCCGGGATTCCATATTTTGAATATTACGGGTTGAGGAGATAATTTTTACAGGAATTTCATGGTTCTGCCTGATCGGTAAATCCCTTTCATTGGCGGTTGTTTCAAACTGATTTTCAGGACCTATTCCATCTTTTTATCCATTTTCAGGAAAGGCCAGGAAATGATAATAATCATTTTTTTATATATCTTTGCGCAAATTTTCAGCTAAACGGATATATGGGTCTGGACGTAGTTTTGCTGAATCCGTGGGTTGGTTCTGAAGCAGTAAGCTTGACGGGGCTAAGCAATAGAGCGGTTCAGGATACAACCCTTATAGACAAAGGGAAGAACTTTGATCATAAGGCCGGACTGGTCCAGGATACAGGATTGGCCAAGCACAGGATGATCATGTCCGACAGCAGCGGTAGTTCACTTCCGGTTCAGGCGCTGGTTCAGAAAGATACCGCTCATTCCGGCCTGAGAAACACTGCACGGATAAAAATTATACCCGTTCCGGAGCAGACAACCATTTCCACTCCTCCCCCATACGCCCTGGGTCCCGGAAGAGCATTTTCCAACCAGGATTATTACCCTTATCATTCAGTGAAGGCGATCCCGGTGCATGCCAAAGGAGGAACCCTGCCAGCAGGAACCCTCAAAGATGCTTCTTCCTCCCTGCTTTTCCTGCAGGTAAAACCGAATCTTCATCCGGACTGGTTTACGGTTGTGTTGATTTTCGCGTTGATGGTTCTGGCCTGGACGAGGATTTTCTTTGGAAGGTATTTTACTCAATCTTTACAATCTTTAGCCGATTTCAATCTTTCAACCCGCCTGTACCGGGATAAAAATGTTCTTCTTCAGCGGGTTTCATCCTTTCTGCTGTTGAATTTTGTGTTAATGGGAGCCCTTTTCATATACAAAAGTCTTGAATTTTTCCAGGTGAATTTTTTCCATCCAGGTTTGAGCATGTACCTGTGGATTGTAGCAGCACTGGCGATCATATTGCTTTTCAGGTCCTTTATGGTGCGCACCCTATATTTTTTATTCACGGGGAACAATGTATTGCTGGAATACCATTACCAGGTGCTGAATTTTTTCAAGTCGGCCGGCATTGTGCTGATCCCCTTTGTCATTGGTATTTCCTACATCAAGGGAGGTACGTGGACCTGGTTGTTCTGGACCGGATTTATCAGCCTCATTCTGTTGTATCTGTTCAGGTTGTTCAAAGGGGAGAGAATAGTGAAGCGGGGGGAAGTGCCTGCATTTTACCTCATCCTGTATCTTTGTGCCCTAGAAGTTATGCCTGTATTGATCGCAGCTAAATTTATATCGAACCACGCCTAATTCACAACCGAATCTGTAAAATCTTCAACGCATGAATTTGAAAATCAAATCAATTCTGGTATCGCAACCACAGCCTGAATCGGAAAAGTCGCCCTATGCTGAGTTGGCTGAAAAGAACAATGTGCGCATCGATTTTCGTCCCTTTGTTCAGATAGAAGGGTTATCAGCAAAGGAATTCAGGCAAATGCGAATCGACATTCTGGAACATTCCGCAGTGATTTTCAGCAGTAAAACTGCAGTTGATCATTTCTTCAGGCTTTGCGAAGATGTAAGGATCCTGGTACCTGACACCATGAAGTACTTTTGTCTTTCTGAATCGGTGGCTTATTATCTTCAGAAATACATTATTTACCGGAAAAGAAAGATATTCTTCGGAAAATCGAACATTTTCGATCTGATGGATGTGATTCTCAAGCACAAGGAAGAAAAGTTCCTGCTGCCCATGAGCGAGGATCACAAGAGCAACATTCCCGAAACGCTTGAAAAGCATAAGATCAGATATACCAAGGCCGTGATGTACCGTTCTATATGCAATGATCTATCGGATCTTTCGAACCTGAATTACGACATCCTTGTTTTTTACAGTCCATCGGGAATCAAATCCCTGCTGCAGAATTTCCCGGAATTTGATCAAAGGGATATCAAAATTGCCTCATTTGGTGCAGAAACAGCCAGGGCGGTTAAAGAGGCCGGATTGCGGCTGGATATCCAGGCTCCTGCTCCCGAGTTGCCCTCCATGACTATGGCGCTGGATCATTTCATCAGGGAATTCAACAAGAACGGGAAGAAGTAGCCGGATTCCGGTGATTTTTTAAAAGAAGCCTGGCCATCCGGGCTTTTTTGTTGGAATAGTTTTGGGTTCAGTATGAGGATGACGGTCAGATGGTCGTGGCCTCTACCTGAGGAGAATAGAATCATTGGTTTCTGACTTTGGATGGAAATTTCAGAAAGGCATGATTTATCCTATAGTTTGACTATAATTTGACAAGGGCCTGCACAATGATTTATCGCTGCATAATTGCGGAATATCTGTACCTTTGTGGCATGCAGGGAAGTTTCACCTTCGGCAAGAGTGAGCGGTTGTCATACAAATCCGCCATAGAGGATCTGTTTCATAAAGGATCGGGGATTCCTTGCTATCCATTGCGTATTGTATGGCTTGCCAGGGAAGGCGAGGAAGGCTGCAAACCGAGGATACTGGTTTCCGTTCCGGCCAGGACCTTCCGCAAGGCAGTAGACCGTAACCTGCTAAAAAGAAGGATGCGGGAAGCATACCGGAGGAACAAGATCCGCCTGTCAGGCCGGTTGCCCTTTTCAAACCGACAAGTTGATATAGCGTTCCTGTACATTGCAAAAGAAATCTGCAGCTACCATGACATTGAAAAAGGCATTTTATCGGGGCTTGATGCTGTTGCTGAACGGGTTTAAGTTTGTCATCAGCAGCTTTTTCATCTTCCTGGTGAAATTTTACCAGGTAGCCATCTCCCCCCTCAAACCTCCCACCTGCAGGTATACGCCTACCTGCTCTGAATATGCGGTGCAGGCATTGCGCAAGCATGGACCATTCAAAGGACTCTACCTGTCTGTTAAGCGGCTTCTAAGTTGCCATCCTTGGGGTGGATCAGGGTATGATCCAGTACCTTGAAGGAAAATCTTTCAAAGCCATTGCAATTTGCCGTTGGCTCTTGGCGGGAAAAATTGTCTGCGGTCATGCGGTGGTGCGATCTGAAAGTCTGGTTGTCTCGCGAGGGATTTTGGTGATAAGTGATTCGTGACTTGTGATTGGTTACTTGTGACCCGCCTTCGCTACGCTACGGACGGGCAGGTTGGTGGGCAGGCGATTTGGGTGTAGGGTGTGAATCGCGATTTTTGATTTTTGAAGTGCGAAGCGGAAATCTGACATTTCTTTTGGGATTGGCGATCATCCTCCCGGGAATGGGGGTATCAGTGCGATGGAATCGTTTTCAACCAGTTCTGAGGGCAGTTCGATGATTTCATTATTCACGGCCAAGCGGAAACTATAAATGAGCAACCCGGGATATTTTTTTTCAAGGAACTGAAGCAGGGTTTCTGTATCGGGCTGGAAGGGGATATCCAGCTGACCGGAATGAATATGGTCGGCGATTAAACCGTAAAACTTAACTGTCATATTAAAAATTTATTGTCATATTTAATTAAAGTAATAGTTCAGTTAATTATTTTTCTCAGTGTGCTTCGAGCCAGTTCTTTCCTGTGCCCGCATCGGCAATCAGGGGGACCTGAAGTTTACAGGCATTTTCCATCTCGCTGATCACGATGGGTTTGATTTTCTCCAGTTCACCCGGGGCCACATCGAATACCAGTTCATCATGTACCTGCATGATCATTTTCGACTGCAGGTTCATGTGTCTGAAGGCATCAAAGATACGGATCATGGCAATTTTGATGATATCGGCTGCGGTGCCCTGGATAGGTGCATTGATAGCATTTCTTTCAGCCATCCCCCGGATGTTGGCATTGCCGGAAGAAATTTCGGGTAGGTAACGACGACGGCCAAAGAGGGTTTCCACGTAGCCTTTCGCATGGGCATTCATGATGCTGTTGTTCATGTAGCTGCGCACGCCCGGGAAACTGGTGAAATATCCCTGGATGAGTTCGTCAGCTTCTTTGCGGGGTATACCGAGCCGCTGGGAAAGTCCGAAGCCGGATATTCCGTATATAATTCCGAAATTGGCCGTTTTGGCTTTGCTTCTCATTTCACGTGAAACCTCAGCTATACTTAATCCATAAATTTTGGAAGCGGTAGCCGCATGAATGTCCTCATTATTCCTGAAAGCCTCAATCATATTGGGATCCTCGCTCATATGTGCCATCAGCCTGAGTTCTATCTGGGAATAATCGGCCGACAAAATGCAACCTTCCGGATGGGAAGGGATAAAAGCTTTCCTGATCTCTCTTCCGCGCTCGTCCCGCACGGGAATATTCTGCAGGTTGGGATTGGTGGAACTAAGTCTGCCTGTGGCCACAATAGCCTGATTGAAAGAAGTATGAATGCGGCCTGTTTTCTTATTGATCAGTTCCGGCAAGGCTTCCACGTAGGTGGAGAGCAGTTTCCGGAAGGAACGGTAATCGAGGATCAGCGGAACGATGGGATGTTTACCAGTCAGTTCGGAAAGAGTATCTTCAGAGGTGGAGTATTGTTTGGATTTGGTTCTTTTATTTTCACTTGATATTTTGAGCTTTTCAAAAAGTATTTCACCTAATTGTTTAGGTGAGGCAATGTTAAAAGTGGTACCGGCGAGACGGAAAATTTCCTCCTGCACTTTAAGGATTTCGACTGTGAGCACCTTGGCATACTCGTTCAAAGCGGGGACATCAAGCGTAACACCGGTGCATTCCATATCGGCCAGAACCGTAACCAGAGGCATTTCAATATCCCGGAAAAGACTGGTAAAGTTGAACTTCATGAGTTCCGGCTCAAGAATGGTTTTAAGTTTCAGGGTAACATCGGCGTCCTCGGCAGCATATTCAGTGAGTCGCTGAGGCTCGATCTGTTTCATGTTGCGCTGGTTGCGGCCTTTTTCCCCTATAAGGGCAGTGATGGGGATGGGTTCATAGTGCAGGTATTTCCGGGCGAGGAAATCCATATTGTGCTGTTCTTCGGGCTGAATCAGGTAATGGGCCAGCATGGTATCGAACATTTCACCACCTACCATTATATTATAGTTTCTAAGCACAGAGATATCGAACTTCATGTTCTGTCCGGATTTCCGGATTTCTGGATTTTCCATCACCCTTTTAAAATGCTGCAACCATTGAGGGCTTTCAACCAGGTACACAAACCAGGCCTCTGTTTCTTTCCAGGCGAATGAGATACCCACGATTTCCGTGCTGTGTACATTGAGCGAGGAAGTTTCCGTATCGAAACAGAATTCAGTTTGTCGTTCCAGTTCAGCGGCCAGCGCGATCACTTCATTTTCGGAATTCACCAGATGGTATTCATGAGGAATAGTAAGAACGGTATCCAGATGTTCCACGTGGATCACTTCTTTATTTTCCAGGGGCAGTTCAAAGAGGGATCCCTGCACAGGACCCGGGTTGCCTTTTTCCCTGGGATTTATTTTCTGTACCGGAGGCGGCTGGTGATCATGAATTCCGGGAGCGGATTTCAGCATACGGTTCACCAGGGACCGGAATTCCAGTTCCGCATAGAGTCCGACTACATTCTGCGGGTCATAATCTCTCAGCAGCAGGGCCGGTTCATTCAGTTTCACCGGTACATGCTGATCTATGGTAACCAGTTTCCTGGAAAGGGCGATCAGGTCTTTATTTTCGAGCAGGATATTCCTGGTTTTATCCTTGAGCTGGTTGATGTTTTCGTAGAGTTTATCCACCGATCCGAATTCGGAAATAAGTTTCATAGACCCCTTCTCCCCTATTCCCGGCGCTCCAGGGACATTGTCGGCGCTGTCGCCCCACAGGGCAAGAATATCAATTACCTGATGAGGGTTTTCAATGCCAAAACGTTCTTTCACCTCTTTCACTCCCAGGATTTCCGCGTTGTTGCCCGACCGACCCGGTTTGTATATCAGGATGCGATCAGTTACCAGTTGGGTGAAATCCTTGTCGGGGGTCATCATATAGGTAGTGAAACCCGTTTCCTGAGCCTGCCGGGCCAGGGTTCCGATCACGTCGTCGGCCTCATACCCCGGAACCTCGATAACCGGAATGTTCCAGGCAGCAATAATATTCTTGATCCAGGGAACAGCATCTTTCACCGCTTCGGGTGTTTCGTCACGATTGGCCTTGTAATCGGGAAACATCTGGTTGCGGAATGAACCACCAGGAGGATCGAATACCACAGCCATGTGGGAGGGTTTCATGGTTCGGATCACATCCTCCATGGCAACGGTAAATCCATAGATGGCAGAAGTGTTGATCCCTTTGGAATTGGACATCCTGCTGTTAATAAATGCATAATATGCTCTGAAGATCAGGGCGTAGGCATCGAGCAGAAAAAGAGTCTTGCCTGAAGTTTCCGGTGACATAGAGATTACTTATTGATTAGCTGGTCTGCAGCAAATGGAACCTTGGAAGCATTATTCAGGGTTATCCGAGGCGAACCACTCGGCGTAAGAGGTGGAAGTTTCATCTAGTCTCAGGCTGTGTAGCTTCACTCTGGGGGGAAGTTGTTTCATGAGACGGTGGGCCATGTCGGATACCATGTTTTCACAGGTAGGCTGGTAATCGAGCACATGGTATTTTTCGAACATCTGTTCCACGTTTTTCATGAAACCGGATGGCGATCCCTTGTACACCACCAGGGAATGGTCGAAAACGTCTATTATACAGGTTTTAACGAGTTTTTTCAGTTCCGAGAAATCGATTAGCATGCCGTTATAGGGGTTACCCGGATCACCGACAGGTTCCCCTCTGATGCAGACTTTGAGCCGGTATGAATGACCGTGGATGTTCCGGCATGGGCCGGTGTAATTCCATAAGGCATGGGCCATTTCAAAGCGGAATTCCTTGGTGATACGGATAATTGCCATGGTTTAAGGGTTTATAGACTATTACATTTTGGAGTTCACTGCACGTGTTAGCGGGACAGGCAACCCATATTGCTTGTGCCTTTTCAGGTCAAGTACATCCCCCGGAAGGATTTGCATACCACCATGATATACATTTTTCTTAGCGGGTTTACAGAGTGAATTTTGCATGAAGAATGCATTTCCTCCGATTACAGGGACTGGTCAGGTGCAGGCGCATTTACCTACACAATCCACAATGGTGAAGAGATTCTTGTCCCTAATGAAATAGTAGGTATTCTTTCCTTCTCTTTTTGAGGAAAGAATGCCCTTATCCTTCAGTATGCCCAGGTGATGGGATGTGGTGGACTGTTCAATTTTCAACATTTCGTGCAACTGGGTAACGGTAAGCATTTTACCATCTTCCAGGAAATTCATGATGGCCAGGCGCACAGGGTGGGAAATGGCTTTCAGGATGGCTGAGGCTTTTTCCAGTTGTTCAGGTGTTAAATTGCTGAATTGCATATAATTATGGTTACAACTATCATTTCATTCCTTTCACTTCCTTCGCCCTGGTATTTACTGAATACCTTGGATTCAGGAAGGAATCTGGTCTGCCGCATTCCTACAATCACCTTTCGTAAAGTGATAAAGGATACTTCAGGGCAGACTGAAAACATTCATACGACCGGCATGTTGTTATTCCAGGCGACATGGATGTCATTTCCGGCTTAAATATGCAAATATAGGAATATATTGGCGTTCAACAGGCATGAGCGGGACAATTGCAGAAAGCCGGGGAACGGCAGCAGGAACCTCAAATAAAGCCTGTTTTTCACCCGGCGTATGCAAATATTCTTAAATTTGCTGCAGAAAAGCTGATGCATGAGTGAATTAGAGCAGATCAAGGAACCCATCCGCGCGGAGATGAAGGAGTTTGAGAAGAAGTTTGATGCTTCGCTCAAGACTTCGGTTCCGTTATTGAGTGTGATCACTAATCATTTGCTTCGCAGGAAGGGGAAGCAGATGCGCCCCATGTTCGTATTTTTATCTGCCCAGATGCAAGGTGGGGTAACGCCTTCCACGCATGTTGCGGCCACGCTGATTGAGCTCTTACATACGGCCACGTTAG
>JAKAMP010000048.1 GCA_021812865.1 Bacteroidota bacterium
GATCTGGCTCAGGGAGGCCGGGCCAATTCCAATCTCAGTTCCTGCCTGGAAAACTGCGGGCAGGTCTTCCTTTGCCAGCCCGTAATTTTCTATATCGAGCGTGGGAAAATATTTCCTCCGGGTACGCACAGGATTGGTCCTGGTGAAGAAATGCCCCCTGCGACGGTAGTCTTCAATGAGCCGGATAACCTTGAACTCCTTATCGAGAATTTCCGGAATGCCCGAAGATAAACCATAGCTTTTGCGCGCAAACTCAAACCCTTTGAAGAAGTCCTGCCAACTCCGGTCGACCGAGCCCGGGTCGTTGAGGTATTGCTGGTATAAGCCATCCATGGCATTGATTTCGCTGTTTCCCAGAAAGGAAAATGAATCCATAGCTGAAATTGAAGGTTAAAGTGTAAATTTAATTAACTTTTTTGCTGAAAAATAGTTCAATGCAGAATCAATATCTTTCATTACATAAAAAAGTTGAAGCGCTTTGTTTCTTCATTTTTGCCATGGATGAGCCTGGCATATCCAAATTCCTCCGCTTATTGCCGTTTCAATGAAAAGAGCTGATTCAATTAAGCCAAAAAGAAAGGACTGCAGAGATAATGAAAAGTATTCGCCCGTATATTGCCCGGGAATACTGCAAATTAAAATTGCCAATTTATAGACAACCCGTTTGACAATGCTTAGGCAAATCGAAGAGTCATCTTCTACTTTTCAATCGTGCATCTGAAGCATGGCTTGCATGCCGTCTGAATGTGCGTTCTATAATGAAAATTCTGAAAAAATACAGGAATCACTATCCCAGCAAAAAATGCAACGATCAATGAAGTCCTTGTTTTCCGATGATCCGGTACATCACCTTCAGTCCAGCACAACTGCGTGTTTCATTGTCAAATTTAGGCTGTTTAACTTCTTTCGCCATCACAGTCATTTCCACAATGATGTTCAACGGGTTCTGGGTAACCGAAAAACCTATCGATTCCATGTAATTATCCTCACGGTTATCGTAGATTACGGTACCCTTAGCAATATCGATGATCCTGAATTTTACGGGTTTGAATTTTGGCTCGCAGCATACGCTAATGAGGTAATCCCTGCCAGGGGCCAGGGTCATGGAAAACTGGTATGCTTTTTTAATATCGAGAAGAACGCTTTTTGAATAGCCGCTCAGACTGTAATCGGCCTCTCCGGGTGTTTTGCAATAAATGCTGCCATGAAAACCCGAACAGACCTGGCCGGATGCGGTATGAAAAACCAGTGCGAGTGCAAACACCGGGAATATTTTGGGAAGGATCATAATCAGAGTCATTTAGAAGTCCCGGTAATGTTTTCCCTGGCTCTTGCCACATTTTTCACAAACTTCACGAAGGCGAGTTCGTTGGTTACGGTCTGGTCTCCCCCACTAATGGTCAGGTGATTCTTGTTGTCGCGGGTAATCTTCCTGTTGCCCGTTTGAATGCTCACCAGGTTGAATACTGCTTTCAGACTGTCCATCTGGTCCAGGGCTGACTTTACATTCGCATCGTCGCGGAAGTGATAGGCAAACCCGTAATAGTTATTGCACAGGGTTTTCTGTTCGAACAGGAGTTTGACGAGGTCCTGGTAATCCGAATACCTGGGAATGCTTAAGGCTGACAGATATATCGATTCTATAAATGCGCCGGTTGAAACCAGTGCATAAAGGTTTAGCCGGTTTGATGTTTCCAGCGATTCGGAGAGCCGGTCATACAGCTCTTCAGAGATGGCGCCAAGCGAATCATTATTCATCAGGTTTTTCTGCACCCGGTTGAAAAATTCCTCACTGAAAGCGCTATAGATATTGAGACGCTGCGATAATTTCCTGATCAGTTTGAAGTATTCAAGCGCGGTGGTCTTGCTGTTGTTCAGGTTGAGATAGGTAAAGTCAGCTATATATACGCCCAGGTTGAGCGCCTGGGACCTTGAATCCAGATACTTGTCGGCATTACTCAAGGGGTTGACCAGTTGGGGGTTAATTTTGATCCGGTGCGTAACCACCTAGCTGATAATCTCGTCCGGGTAAGGAAGGAGATAGGTGATATTTGCACTGCTGTCGGCATTGAGGGTGTCTGTCAAGCCCTCGCTGCCTCCCTCCTTGTTGCCTCCCGGCTTGCATTGCAACACCATGAACACTGTCCCCAGAATCAAAATGAGAGTAAACGGTTTTAATCTCAAGTGCCGGCGAAGATTGCATTCTTGTGTGGAAAATGCCTTGGGTTTTACGCCTGAATCTTTCGTGTGCCCGGACAAGACCTGAAACCTGTTTTCGAAAATTGAATTTCTCATGACTTCAGTTTTTATATTTTTCTTGATGCTTCTTTATGATGAATGCCATGTAGACAGCTAATTTAATTCTTTTTCATCTTAAAAAAGGTTCCAGGTTTTTATTTACATGCCGGAATTAATCATCCCAAATTATTCGTTAGAAGCTCCTGGAAGGAGCACACTAATGGATTAATTGGGATTACCCTACCGATGAATCGGGATAAACTAATTTAGAAAAACCATCTTTCTGGTGAATTACTATATTTAGCTGAAAGATAGGTTTTTCTTAATCGCAATGCATTAGAAATTTTTCTAATGAATGGATTGGGTTATTTGTTCTTTAATAAGAGCATGCGGCGATGAGGTAATTGGACTTTCTTGTTCGTGAGAATGAGCAACAGGTACATTACGCACAACATCAGCCAGATAACCGCAATATTGAACAAGGTTGTAGGCAGGATTGCCCTTCCGATCCGTTTATCGGCCGCCAGAAAAGGCGCCCTCCCGCATGTCGACGCTGAAATTTCATAAACCGGCTCGATATTCCTGATCATTTCATTCCCTGAAATAACATAAGGAACCAGCGATTGCCTGTTCAGCATCAGTTCTGAGAGTTTATGATTGTAATTCCTGTTTTTAAAATCCAGGTAGGCCTGGGTGCCACCCTCTTTTTTCGAAAGCAAATGAATTACAGAATCCTTCTGTGCAGTTAGAATATTGATTTTTTTTGACAGCAGCATGCTTAGCCGGTCAAGATGTTTCTCCAGCCCTATGCGCTCCTCGGCTGAAAGGATGCTCTGGTTTCTGAGCGGAAAGGCAAGCCGGGGATAATGACTGTTCAACTCCTGCATCTCATTCCGGATGAAACGACTTTGCTTCATTTCAAGCGAATCGGTGCGTAAATGCCTGTCCTGAAGTTTGTTTTTTACTTCCGGGATAATGAAAAGGTAATCGAATTCGTAATTGCTAAGTGGTTTTTCAATTGCATAGAAATTCCGTTCAAAATCATTATACCTGAATTGGGTAACCAGCATGGCTTCGTAGGACCAGCGTGAAGCCATCAGATCGCCCACGAAAGGTACATAATGAAGGGAAGTTACTTTCCTGTTCAGCTTTTCGAAATTTACCACCACACCGCTTAGCAATATCTGGGGCACGATCAGCAAAGGTACCATCACATAAATCACTACCACCGAATGAAACAATGATGAAATTACCAGCCCTATCATATTTGCCAGACACGAAGTGCTGAACAGGATGAGCCAGAACCTCCATAACATGTTTTCCACCCCCAGTATTTTATTGCTGATCAAAACATACAGAAAAGTCTGGACGGCGCTCAATCCGAAGAGATACGCAATTTTCGAATGGAGGTAACTTGTTTTGCTGAGCCTTAGAAAGGACTCTCTCAGCAATATCTTCCTGTCCCTGATGATTTCTTCCGCGCTGATGATCAATCCCACGAACAGTGCAACAATTACACTCATAAAAAGGAAGGAGGGGATATTGTCGTTTGCACCGAATGAATACAGATTGCTGTTTTCTTCGCTTCCCGAGCGGCAAAGAAGCGCAAGAATAAGCGCCAGAACAGGAGATATGCCTATGGCGAGAATTACATAAGTGCGGTTGGCTATCTTCGACAGGAAATTTCGGTAAGAAAAGATCATAAACTGACTGATCGCGGATGGCTGATGAAGCTGGCTGGGTGGAAGCAGTCTCGCCTGCTCTTGCCTGGGTTTATGCAAGGTTGAAAGGAACCGCCGATGCCATTGCTCCGGGGAGGTTTTTCTCTGGGATGTGAGTTCACCGAATTCATCGATCTGCTTTTCTTCCAGTGCCCGGAAGATAGATTCCGGATTCAGGTTGCCGCAGGTACGGCATGAATCTGCCAGTGAAATTTCCTTTCCGTTTTCTTGGTTGAAGTAAGCAATTGCTCCTGCCGGATCACCAAAATATACGGGGTATCCCTCAACGTCCATCACGATAATCCTGTCGAACAGCTTGAATATATCCGAACTGGGCTGATGCACATTCACCACCACGACCCGTCCAGACAAGGCCTGATCCGACAGGATGTTCATGATTTCTTCTGAATCGGTGGAAGAGAGGCCGGAAGTGGGTTCATCGGCATACAATATCCAGGGCTCCCTGATCAGCTCAAGGGCTATATTCAGCTTCTTTCTTTGCCCCCCACTGATGAATTTGTTCAGCGGATTACCCACCTTCAGGTCTTTTACATCATAAAGGTTCATCTCCATGAGTAGGTAGTTCACTTTTTCAATAAGAGTTTCGGCTGACAGATTTGAAAAACACAACTGGGCATTAAAATACAGGTTTCTGAAAATGGAAAGTTCTTCCACCAGCAAGTCATCCTGGGGAACAAAGCCTATCAATCCGTGAAGGCTGGTTTTATCTTTCTGGATATCGAACGTATTGATCCGGATATCTCCGTTCAATGGAACCAGGTTGCCATTCAGCAGGTTCAGCAGCGTGGATTTCCCTGTACCACTTCTTCCGATCATCCCGATCAGCTCTCCCGATTGCATATTCAGGCTGAGCGTGTGAATGCCACGGTCACTTCCCCTGAACCGGTACTCAAGGTCGTTCACCTCAATGCTTATTTTATGCTCATTTGCTGAACAGAACTTTCTCAGCACCTGGTTGTAAGTAACAGCTTCCAGGTTGGGTCCATGTATGGAAGTTCCCCTCTGGAAAACATAGATATGGTCCGCAAACACGTTTCTGCCGTTCAGATACAGGATATCGTTCCCATGATGATAAAAGGCAATGAGTTGTATACTCTTTATATAAAGAAAAATGAGCTGGCCTCTCATTCGGGGTTCCGGTTGGTATTCAATCCAGAAGCTGGCCGGTTTTTGCGGTCCCATGATCAGCAGGTTGCCTTTGTCTTTGATGTTGTACAGCCTGCCGGCAATGAAGTTTCTGCAATTAGTGAACTCATTTTCGTTGATATGGAATTGTACGGCCAGGCGGGCAAGGATATTCCCGAATTCTGCGCTGTCCTTATCGTCACGCAGGTATTGAAGCAGGAACCGTTCGAAAAGCATCAGCCTGATAAGCATATGAAATTTATTCCTTTTCGGAATTTCCCTGTTGATTTTTGCGAGCGTTTCCAATAAAATATTTCTAATCTGCTGGTCTCCCTCCGGCATTGCCCTGATCTGGGCATATTGCTGGTACAGGCCCTGAAAGGTCATCATGTGCTGTTCAACAACCTGAAGGCTGAATTCCTTGAGCAGAATGTTCCGGATAAAATCCCTCACATTGCTATAGATCAATAAGGGAAACAGGTTGGCTACCAGGGCAAACAGCTGTATTGAATATTCCAGAAACGCCTTGCTGCTCATAGTTCTCAGATGTTGAATTCCAGGGTAATTTGAGCGCCTCCGTTGTTCATATTCTTGATATGTATGTTGCCCTGGTGTATATCGAGAATCTGCCTAACCACAAAGAGGTTGAGATCCATCCGCTCCTCTTTCCTTTCCTGTCCGGTTTGAAAAGGTTTTAAGGCCAGGGTCCTGTCAATACTCGTATTGCCCAGTCCCTCATCGGTAATTGAAAATATTCCCTTGTGGTTCACAAGATCGGAATTGACCTCAATCTCGCCTTTACTGGGTGAATGCTGGATGGCATTCTCGAACAGGTACAGAACGGCTTTGTACAAAAGATCTCTGTCTCCGTACAGGCAGAAATTATTTGCAGCCTCAGGCAAAAGAACTTCAATTTCTTTCTCATGCAGCATATACTGCAACTCGATACTGGCAAACTGGAAAAGTTCGAGCAACTCCACCTCGGTATGATGTAATTCATACTGCTGCGTACTGAGCCTGGAGGAAAGCATTGCTTTTTGCGCAAAATGGTCGAGACGTGAAAGGGATCCTTCAAGCAGGTAAAGCATGTCCTTCATTTGGGAGGAATGTTCCTCATTTTTCATCAGGTTGATTGTGCCTGTCAGTCCATTCAGGGGTACTTTGATTTCTTCACTGAGCAAGATCAGGGACGAGGATTTGATCTTGTCGATGTTTTTCATTTCATTATAGGCTATCTGCAACTCCTGCGTCTTTTCAGCCACCTGTTGCTGAAGCCACCGGTTAACATTTACCAGGTTTTCCCGGTTCTGTTTTATTTCCACCTGGGTTTTTACACGGGCCAGCAGCTCTTCACTATGAAAGGGCTTGGTGATATAATCCACCCCGCCCAGTTGAAACCCTTTTGTTACGCTGTCTGTACCCCCTTTGGCAGAAAGAAAGATCACCGGTATATCTTTTGCTTTGTGGCTTTCCTTTATCTTCCGGCACACCTCAAATCCATCCATTCCGGGCATCATGATATCCAGGAGGATAACATCAAAATCCTCATTGTCAAGCCATTCGAGTGCATCCATTCCATTGGTCGAATACTCAACATGAAGGCCCTGATTCGACAGAATATTGGCCGCTACCTGGATGTTCCTGGGATTGTCATCTACCAGCAACACCCTTCCTGTTTTCTTTTCTGCAACTTTTTCCATTATTTTCAAGCTTCAACTCCATCAACCTTGTCAAGCGGGAATTCCAGGATAACCTGCGCACCGCCGTTTTTTGTGTTTCTAATTCTGACATCACCATTGTGGGCAAGCATCACCAGCTTTGAAAAATACAGGTCCAGCCCCATATTAAGGTCAATATGGGCTTCGCCAATTACGAAAGGTCTGAACGCCTTATCCAGTACCACTTGTGGAAACCCTTTTCCCTCATCGGTAATAATGTAGGCGAAACGGTCTTTTTCAATTTTGTTTTCAATGGTGATTGTTCCACCCGTGGGTGAATATTTTATGGCATTGCCAATGGCAATGGTAAATGTTTCGGTGATCAGCGATACATCAACCTCAATAAAAATGGGAGCTTTACAAGGGACCATGGCAATTGCCAGTTCTTGTTCAGCAATGCGCCCTGATAAAGACGAAAGAGTGTTTTCCAATAACTCCGGCAGCACAATCCTTGTCAGATGCAGAAATTTCCTTCCTTTCACCTGCAAGTTCGAAATTTCCAGCGCCTTATATGAGAATTTTTCCAGACGGCGAACCGATTCATCTAGAACATGCATCAGCACCGGCATATTATCGCCTGCCATGTCGTTTTTGATCAGCTCAAGCGGACCAATGATGCCGTTCAGCGGGGTTCTGATCTCATGACTCAAAATATTCAGAAACTCGGTTTTTGACTGATCCAGCATTTCTATTTCCTTCATGGCAGAACTGAGCTTCTGATTAGCAACCTGCAACTCCTGCGTTCTCTGGTTTACCTGTTTCTCAAGCCACCGGGCCAGATTAGATAGCTGCTCCCGGTTTCGTTTAAGCTCAATGTGCGTATTGACCCTCGACACGATCTCTACGGGATTGAATGGCTTGATGATGTAGTCCACCGCTCCGCAATCAAAGCCTTTTTTCACTGAGTCCGGATCGTACCGGGCCGTAAGAAAGATTACCGGAATATCCCTGAAATTTTCGTTTCTTTTTATGATCTGGCAGACTTCAAAACCATCCATTTCAGGCATCATTACATCGAGCAATACCAGATCAAACCGATCTTTTGATATCCATTCCAGAGCATCTGTGCCATTCATGGCATATTCCACCTCATACTTGTAGAAACTCAGAATATTGGCTACAACCTGTATATTTTTCGGATTGTCGTCTACCAGAAGAATTCGGGCAGCAGATAAGCTGCTTTCGCTTTCTGTTTGATCTGTAGTAATCCACTCTGAATACATGGCTTGCGGATTTGAAAACAAAATTAGTTTGCAAAAGAGCCTGAAAACAAGGTTGATTTTACCTAAAATGCAACTATGGTAACTGAAAATTTTCAGTAATTACCCTTGTGGGGCATCAGTAAAATTACTGAAGTGGGTTATCACGGCAGAAACGTGCCAGGTGAATGAGCCTGCCGGAATAAAGGAAAACTACCTTTTGGATCAAATTTCAATAATCTTGTTTTTGAGGGCATATATCAGCAGGGCTATGTAATTCCGGGTGCCGGTTTTGGACATTAGGCTGGCTTTGTGGCTTTCAATGGTTTTATGACTGAGATGCAGTCTTTCCCCTATTTCCGCAGAGGAAAGGCCGGAACACATGAGTTTGAGCACATCTGTTTCCCGGTCGGTGATAGTGTATCTATCCTCAATTTTTTTACGCGTTTCCGGCTTTTTATGGCCTATCTTTACAATCAACTGGCGCAGCAATTCATTTGAAAAATAGGATTCACCCTGGGACACCTGAGCAATGGCCTGTTCAAACTCATTCTTGCCGGAGCTCTTGAGAATGAAACCTTTCGCTCCTGCCTGGATCATCTTATAATAGTATTCCTCATCGCCAAACATCGACAACACAAGAATTTTCATTTCGGGATACAATTCCAGGGCTCTTTGGGTCGCTTCAATCCCATCCATCACGGGCATGGCAATATCCATGATCACCAGGTCGGGATTGAGTCCTGGAAGGATATCGAGGAATATCTTACCGTTTGAAGCCTCAGCAATCACTTCCCCGATCAGTTTTTGTGTAATCAGCGCCTTAATCCCGTCCCTGAATATGTCATGATCATCTACCAGGATGATTTTTCGCAATTCGCTCATGGCTATATGATTAGGTGTTCATTGTGCATCCGGATTGTTCTCCTCCCTGCGATTCCCGTTATGTGGTATGCTGATCCTCGCCTTCATTCCATTTCCTGGAACTGCTGAGAGAACACACTCACCATCCACCGAGGAAATGCGGTTTTGAATATTGAACAATCCCTGTCCCTTATGCTTGCTTTGAATCTCGTCAAGGTCGAATCCTTTTCCATTATCAGAAAATTCCAGTTGAAGGGTATTTCTCCTGTTAGAAATATTCAGTCTGATCTGCGTGGCGCCGGCATGTTTCAGCGTATTGTTGATGAGTTCGGTGATCACCCGGTAAATGATGAGTTCAATATCCTTATTTAAAGAAATTTTCAGGCTGTTTTTATACAGGATGTCTATCTTTCGGTTGATCGACACCTTGTCGACGAACGACGCAATGGCTTTGTTCAGCCCCAGGTTGTGCAGCATGTGCGGGCTCAGGTTATTGGAAATTTCCCTGAGGTTCTGGATGGCTTCGGTAAGCACTTCATTCCCTTTCTTGATTACAAACTCTTTGTTTTCATCGTCATCGGCAAGCCATTGGAAATACATTTGAATGGTGGAAAGCAGCGGTCCGATGCCATCATGGATCTCCTGTGCAAAACGGGTTCGTTCCTTTTCCTCGGCATGGATGGTTGCCGTTAGCAGGTTACGCTCCGTTTGCCTAAGGGCTTTTTCGGCTTTGATCCTCTCGGTATATTCTTCTTTCAGGCGCTGGTTGGCTATGCTGAGCTCTTCCGTTCTTTTCCTGACTTTTATTTCGAGGGATTCATTGAGCTCGGAGAGTTCCCTGTTGAGCCGGCTGAGGTTAAGATGCAATTGTATGCGATTCAGAAGTTCGGCTTCCCTGAAGGGCTTTATAATATAATCCACTCCTCCGCTTTTATACCCGTTTTCAATGCTGTTGCTGTCGGTTTTTGCGGTGATGAAGATTACCGGAATGCGCGCCGTACGGGGATTGTTTTTGAGTTGACGACAAACTTCAAATCCATCGATTCCAGGCATCATCACGTCCAGCAATATCAGGTCAAATTCCTCTTTTTGTGTCCATTCGAATGTCTCATGTCCATTTAGGGCAAATTCAATATTGAATCCCTGCCTGGATAAGACATTCGCCGCTATCTGAATATTCGCCGGGTTGTCGTCAACAAGGAGGATGCTGGAAGGGGTATGGCTCATTTCTGCATATGATTCTTTAACTGGATGATGAATTCGGGAATGTTGGCAACCATGATCTTTTGCTTATCCACGTTGAACGACTGCACAGCGCTTTGCAATGCCTCACCATAGCGAATAACAGGGATACAGTCATGTTTTTTACCAATATCCATTATTTTT
>JAKAMP010000049.1 GCA_021812865.1 Bacteroidota bacterium
AATATATCCCCAACATTGATTTATTTATTAGCATGCATGTTTTAAAGGAAGCCACTCAGAGTAGTAAAATCGAGGGAACACAAACAAACATGGATGAAGCGCTGTTGGATAAAGAAGATATTCCATCGGATAAAAGAGATGATTGGGAGGAGGCTCAGAACTATATAAAAGCAATGGAATGGGCGATTGCCAAATTAGAAAAATTGCCTTTTTCTTCAAGATTGATACGGGAAACGCATAAAGTGCTTTTACAAGGAGTCAGAGGAGAGAAAAAACAACCGGGAGAATTTCGGAATAGTCAAAATTGGATAGGAGGGGCAACCATTAGGGATGCTGTTTTTGTCCCACCCGTATATACCTCTGTGCCTGAATTAATGAGTGATATTGAAAAATTTTTATACAATGATGAACTATTTTTGCCTGAATTATTAAAGATTGCACTCGTACACTATCAATTTGAGACAATCCACCCCTTTCTTGATGGAAATGGAAGGGTAGGAAGATTGTTAATACCGTTATACCTGGTAAGCAAAGGGATTCTGCAAAAGCCAATTTTGTATCTATCTGATTTCTTTGAAAAAAACAGAACCTTATACTATGATAATCTCACCATAGTGAGAGAGAAAGGCGATTTAAATCAATGGTACAAATTTTTTCTGGTCGGTGTTATTGAAACAGCAAAAGACGGAATTGTAACTTTTGACAATATCCTTCAGTTGCAAAAAAAGATAGAATTCGATTTGCAGGATTTAGGAAGCAGAGCTGCAAATGCTAAAAAAATTGTTGATTATTTATATAAAAGACCCATTTTAAATGCAGATAAAGTGCATGAAATTGCGGATATTTCAATGCCTTCATCTTACAAGTTGATTTCCGATTTAGAGAAACTGGGGATTCTAAGAGAGGTAACCGGGGGACAAAGACATCGTTTGTACGTTTTTGATAATTATCTTAAACTGTTTCGATAGAAAATGTCCGCCTGCCAATAAATAAGGCTTCGTCTGGTCGATAGGCGAATCCCGGCATCCTTGTCCAACAGGTGTAAAACCAACTTATCCCTTTCATAAACAGGGGAATGTCTATCCGCTGACAGGTTTCCCTCCGAAGGGTATTCAGGCAAATCAAATGATCAAGGGATATGGCCAACGGAAATTTTTTGAGTTCGCCTTCGGGAATATAGGGTTGAGAATTGTTTTATGGTAGGCTTATGCGAAGAGGCCGAAGCAAACCAAAGTCAAAAACATAAAACAAAACCATATGAGAAAGATCATTTCGTTTATGCACATCTCGCTTGACGGCTTTGTAGCCGGGCACAACAAGGGAATGGAATGGATAAAGGTGGATGAGGAAATTTTTGACTATGTCCATAACCGGATAAGCGAGAGCGACGCTGCGTTGTATGGCCGGGTGACCTACCAGATGATGGAAAATTACTGGCCCGACGCAGGCAAAGCAGCGGATGCGTCAAGGCATGACATTGAGCATTCCAAATGGTACAACCAGGTGCATAAGATTGTTCTGTCGAAAACAATGAACGGCAAGGGGTTGAATAACCTGGAAATACACAGTGACAACCTTGCGGAGAGAATGCAGGCAATCAAGCAGCAGCCAGGCAAAGAAATCTTACTTTTTGGCAGTCCTGCAGCAACCCACTCGCTTATGGAACTCGGCTTAATCGATGGCTACTGGCTGTTTGTCAATCCGATTATCCTTGGACGGGGCATTCCATTGTTTGCAGGCATCAAAGACAGGGTAAAGCTCCGGTTGTTGAATGCCCACCCGTTTACCAATGGGGTAACGGAACTGAATTACATGGTGGACAGACCATAACCACAGGCAGTCAGACCCTGACAGCCTTTCAAAGAATAAATCATTATAAGATATTTTTGCGCGGCATTGAACTTGCTTTGAGTATACCCCAACACTTATGATCGCCAAAATAATTTTGAATGGGTTCCCGGACTGATTAAGACCGCTTAATAAACAAACCAAAATTCTTATAGATTAATATGATCAACGCAAAGGGCAGCATCCAAATTACCCTGGCCTGAAACCTTTCACAAGGTGAATTCAGACCTGCAGTTATAAATGAATTAATCGTGATTGCCAGGATTATGAAAATCAAAAATGTTGCAGAATTTTTTTCAAGTTTACGGATTACAGGTGTTGAAAAAATATATATGAGAAAGAAAAAGGAACATATTAATAAGAATAATTGGGTAAGATTCAGATATTTTAGATTCAGCCCGGCACCATTCCATATGTTTTGCCGGCTCATCAGATAGCTATTCAATTCACGATGAAAACGCCAGGAAATCTGGTCATATGGAGGACTTCCTTTTGCATAGGATGAGAGTCCTTGTCCGATTTCATTTCTGGTTAATTGGATCAATCCGTAATAAAATGATACATAAATATTTTCTGCAAGATATCTCGGGCGTTTCAAGGTTTCTTTGATGATCCTTTCGTACTCGTCCTTGCTTCCTTCCCATCCGCCCGTATTTTCAAGAATTTTTCCAGCCCAGATAAAGGACGCCAAATCTTTCGGGAGAGAGTCTTTATACTGACAGAGCCTGCAATCCTTGAATTCTGATTTGGCGCAATTTTCATCCAGAAACTGGCTTAATATCCCCGCATCATTCAGGTGGGCCATTAAAAATACATGAGAACCTTTTGACAATATGAATTTTCTCTCAATAGTGTAATTTATGGAAGGGAGTATTATCCAGCTTAAAAGGATAATTATTGAAATCATTAAAATTTTTCCCAATGAAATCTGCTGCAATTTTTCTTTAAGTAATAGTCTTATAATCAGGATAGTGACAAGTAATACTGACGCAATGAGCAGATGTGAAAAATGGGTTATCAAGGAAAATATCAGAATAAGCTGAAATATGATTTTTACAAAGATATTTTTAATCTGACCGGTTAACAGGGCGTAAATTACCAGAATGGATACTGAAGAAAAGAAATCAGGCATTATTTGATTGGTATACCATGCCAGGCCGGTAAAAAATACAAGAAAGGCCATTATTGACAGATACATTTGGGTGAAGTGAGTTCGACTATGGATCATTACTTTAAGAACCTCATACATTACATAGGCAACAATCAAATTTTGCACAATAATTACGAACCATAGAGAATAGTTAAAGCTGAAGAATTTTATAAAGAGTCCATAGGTAATGGGTCGGTCAACAGGAATGAATTTATTGAAACCACTGTATATGTACGTTCCTGTATCTGAATAGACCAATGGATACCCGTTATATAGTCCAACCAGGAGTAAAATAAATGTTCCGGCCCCTATGGTTAGTAATTTTTTTCCGATCTTCATAATGATCTTATATTCAACCTGGTCAATTCAACAGAATAGGTTCAAATCAAAATTAGCCAATAATAGTTAACTTTCAAAGGACACCAGCACCTTGCCTGATGGATGAACCAGGCATCCGGTAAATGCAGCAGACCATTCTGGACCAACAGCAAAAAATTGAGGAACTTAGAATTAAGCTTAGTTATTACCAAAGTGGATCTCATGAAAATACCACATTCTCTGTAAAAAGCGTATCAGATGAAATTGTTCATCTACTTGACATGAGCCGGAATCAATATGAGTTTATAAAAGAGAAATTTCTGCTTGCACTTGATCATGACAGTAACGACAGTGAAACATTACCTGATGGCAACATGACTTGTAATCCTAGGGAGGCACTTGAAAGCTGGGAAGAGAAAATGCCTGGATCAATAAAGACAAACATTGAAGGGACAATGCTCGACCTGCTTATGGATCATATTGAAATCCTCTTATAAATTTCGAGATGATCGAAGAAGAATTGGAGGATGAACCCCTGATTGAACAGTTTGATAAATTGAAGTGATTGCCCAAATTTCACTATTTAACCTCATTAGCGTTGCGTCTTTGTGAAAAAGAAAAATTTCTTATTTGAATATCAATTAGTTAGAAAGAAATATTTTAGAAAAAAATTTCAAATCATCGCCAGTATGAAAAACGCTACAATTAAGGTATATCACCGTTTTTAAAGAACATGAACTAAAAACGTCGCAACGCTAGTGAAGTGTTGTTTATAAATTCAGTAGTTATGGAACGGGAACCGCTGTACCTAGTTGCTGCGGTACCAGTTGCATAGCTAAAACTTAATTCCTGTGAACCTCGGTAGGACTTTCCTGACTCGCAATTAATGTAGATCGAATATAATTCAGGCTTCGATGGATAAAAAACTCTAAGCCGATATCCTTTGTAAAAAATATGGTCATTCATATCTTCATAGTAACAAAAAGTTAAAAGATCAGAGCTCCTAGATAAAGAACTTTTATTAAATAAAACAATTGATTTAGTTGAGATTCCAAAAATCTTACAGGAATCATTTAATAATTTGCTATACAAAGATATGGCATCATTCGCGTTTATTTTATCGTAACTCCTTTTAATGTTAATGAATTTCCCAGTTACCCCGGTTAGAAATCCATTTTCAATTATGACCCTAAATTTAACATTATCCAAAGGTATTCCCTCATGTAAAACAGCATAATGATGATGAACACGCAACAAATCAGTCGAATCAGTATAAATTAAAACCAATGAGTCTTCAGCTCCAAGGTTATAATTTGCCCTAATTATCTCATTTAATTTTGAGAATGGGATAGAATTAAATTGCAATTCTTTAAAATTCAATTTTTCAGAATTATCATATGATTGAACAAGACATTTCAAATTTTGCGAATCTATTGTTAATAAAATACTAACAAATAATAAGAAGGACAGAAAAATCTTTTTCATATTGTTTGAGATTTAAATAATTTCACCATCATGTACATGATAAGGTATTCGGCTATTTTATTCTCCATACTTGTAAATATACCCATTAATCGCATCCACAGCATACCCGCAATCTTTTGACAACATTTGAATTCCTGAAAACCCGCTTCCAGGTGAAAATAATGACAAGTTCCAATTTATTCCGCCATCCAATGTATGTATAATACTTTTATCACTAGCCAAATATGCTTCCTGTCTGTCAATTAATTGAATGTATCCATTTGGTTCAATTGGAATTATATTACATTCTTCGGTTTGCCAGGATTGTCCACTATCACTAGTCGTGAGTAGGTAGTTTCTGTAAAAAATAGCCATTCCAAAATTCTTATCCAGAAATCCTAACTGTCGCAGGGAACTGTATGACCTGAGTGCCTCATGCCAATTTTCTCCGTAATCGTCAGATTTTATGATAAGGCCTCCGAATTCGAAAGACACAATCAGGCTTGCATATATGGTTTCATTAAAGGAAAACAAGGTATTTACAATTCCTCCTTGCATACTCTCATATTTGCATATCCATGTTTTACCTCCATCTATTGATTTATAAATGTTTCCATCTATTCCACCAATAAATCCAATCTTATCATCAAGCATTTTTAATGATTTTGGGCTAGCTGGCATTACCGAATCCACTATACTCCAGGTTTTGCAAAGATCAGTCGAAACGAGTAGCATATTCTCTGAATACCCATAAATTAATGTCATATTTACAGCGTAAACATCCCAAATTCCTGACATTTCTGGATAATCATGAGGATATTCCTGGTAGTTCCAGGATTTGCCCCCATCAAATGTTATCATTGTGTAATTTTGTTCAGTATTTCTAAGTCCAAATACAATGCCCGTATCTGGACTAAAGAAAAATAGATTAATGGGATGACAATTTGAGGAATCTGGCTCGATTCTTCTCCATTCGAGACTTATTTTATCCTGTTTGCAGCTTTTTACTAAAATACAAACTGTTACTAATACGAGTATAAGACACAAATGATATAATTTCTTAATCATTGAAATATTTATTAGATTAGAGGTTAATTAATTAAAAGTAGAAAATAGAATATTAAATATTACATGCATACCATAAAATATGCATTAAGCATGTTAATGGGAAGATATTCTATCAAATTGCATGATTTGAACATCATCAATAACTCGTAGAAATCCTTATGGATGAATCCTAAATACCGATATTATGAACAAAAATCATTAATGTTCTATAGTTTTCAATCGGTCAATCAACTTTTATCGCATTCTGGTGAGCAATAATGACAACCGTCAGATTTAGTATAGTGTTTCTTTGCTTCTTGGACAGCTTCCTGGCATGAATTGAAATTGCCAAGGTAAAGCCTATTTTCAATAAGGGGCATCCATGAACATCCTTCTTTGTGGACTTCATGATCTCCATTTTCCTGGGGAATTGTATGAACGTAATAATGGGCCATTGTCATTGAAAATAGATGGTTATAATTTTTATTTTATTTAATAGCGAGCTTGACATAAAAATACGTTAAGCAAATTAATATCAAACGTTATAACCTATACGTAAATATATCAAAAAAAATTGCAATTATCAAAATTAAATTATGAAAAAGTGAAATATAATTTTAAATAGTAGATAATTAGATATTTGATATTGATTTATAAAATATTGATCATATCTTTCCCTCCAAATCTGCTTTTCTTTGGTTTCGACTTTAATACTGCAGTCAATATTACAACATCTGCCCAATGTTCATAATCCTTGGGCCCCTTGAATTCCCCTTCTTTTGTTGTTTGAAATATGTTGACAAAACTTAGCCTGGGATACATATTTGATAAGGCTTCCATCGATTCGATCGTCATTTTGATACTGTTGATGCTGTCTATAAACAAGACATCGTAACCGTTCAAGTCTGCCGGTAAAACATCTGATAGATGCAGGTTTGGATTAACTGCCTTCAGCCTGTTGATTTTTTCCTGGAGGGTATAACCCAGTTTTTCTTCGTCAGCTACAAAGAGTACCTGCAGGTTATGTTCACGCACCAAATAATGCAAAAAATCGATTGCAAGGGTACTCCATCCTCCTAACGGAGGAACATATATCATAATTTTTAAGGGCGTTGACGGGATTGCCCTCCCTGCGGTCGTGCGGACCCTGTGGCCCGTAGCATAAGAAAAGCCAGGCCTGCTGCGCAGCCCGGATTTTTTCATTTCATCCTGTCAGGGCTTGTAAACAATCCCTGCCTGCCTGAAATGAAAAAACCCGGGGTTTCCCGGGTTTTGGCTGGCCTATTCGCGGGGCCAGTCGAGGATCTTGTGGAAATCGTATTCTTCAGGATTGGGAACATACTTTTTCGCTGCGTTATAGTCTTCCCTGGTGATGTAATGCAGGTTGTTCCTGTACACCAGCTGGGTCTTCTGCGATTCGATGTTCACCAGCCTGGGGATCACCTTGCCCGATTCATCTGAAACATCTTTCAGGAATAGGGGAGCAATGTCTCCTTTGCGATCGGTGGTAACCATGCAGCCGGAAATACCTTCCGAATAGAGCTTGTATACGCCCAATCCGAGTAATGTGGCATAAGACAGGTCGTACGCGATGGGACGGCAGCAGCGGAGTTCATAGCCCATTTCGTTGGGACGGCTCTTCACCTTGATCATGAGGGTTTTCAGTTTTTGCTGAACCAGCATGTTGAAGATATGCGATTTACTCACGTTACCGAGTTCAGGGTGGCCGTGATCGTCGTATGTAAAGTTGATGCCTGTGCCAATGATTTCCTCATCGCTCATGAAATGGAAAACGCCTTCGCTGATGATGGCTACGCCATAATCCAGGCCAAGGATACGGCGCTTCACCATCGACGAGATAATCAGGTTGGTGATCTTATCGAAGGTGATCTTCGTTTTGTTGAACATTTCGGGGATGATGATCATGGGGAAGTGGCAGGAGGTGCCGATCCCAAATGCAAGGTGCCCGGCTTCCCTACCCATGGCAGAAATTACGAACCAGGTGCCGCTGGTGCGGGCATCTTCGTATATGGTTGTGGCGATGCGTACACCTTCTTCCTTAGCCGAGTGGTAACCAAAGGTGGGGAATCCTTCCGGAAGAGGGAGGTCGTTATCGATGGTTTTGGGCACATGGATACTCTTTACATCGATCTTTTTCTGTGCCAGATAATTGGTGAGCCTGTGGGCAGTGGAAGCTGTATCGTCGCCGCCAATGGTCACGAGAAGCTTCACATTGTTTTTCTCGAAGAAGGCGGTTTTAAATTCGTCGTCACGGGGTTTATAACGGCTCATTTTCAGCTCCGATCCACCCTTACTGTAAATGTTGTCGGCATATTCAAAATCAAGGTATTCGTAATCGGGTTCTTCGGCAAAAAGGCTCTTGTAACCACCGTTCAATCCTATCACGGTAAAACCATTGTTCAGAAATATTTTCGTTACCGAACTGATCACTGTATTGATGCCGGGTGCAGGTCCGCCTGCACAAAGAATAGCAACTGCTGGTTTCATATCATCCATTTTTTTATTCATTAAATCGATAGAAAATTAGTATGCTTTGAAATATACAAATATGAAAATACTTTTTTAAAAATATTCATGGAATCATTCTATATAAAATGCCTTGCAGGCAAATGCCCTGAATTGTGTATTTTTGCTTTCAGAAGCATATACACTATGACAGAACAATTGAGACCACTCATCGAGGCTGCTTGGGATAACCGGGGCCTGATCGAAAAAGCCGAAGTGCAGCAGGCTATACGCGAAGTAATTGAACTGCTCGACAAGGGGAAGTTGCGGGTTGCCGAACCCAAAGGCGATGGACAATGGCAGGTGAATGAATGGGTAAAAAAAGCGGCCATTCTTTATTTTCCGATCCAGAAGATGGAAGTGACGGAAGTTGGCCCGTTCGAGTACCACGACAAAATCGCCCTGAAGAAAGGGTACCGTGAACTGGGTGTGCGTGTGGTTCCCCATGCTTTGGCGCGCTATGGTTCTTACCTGGCCAAAGGGGTGATCATGATGCCATCGTATGTAAACATCGGCGCATACGTGGATGAAAACACCATGGTGGATACCTGGGCTACGGTTGGATCGTGTGCCCAGATCGGCAAAAACGTGCACCTGAGTGGCGGTGTGGGTATAGGCGGCGTTCTGGAACCCGTTCAGGCTGCGCCGGTGATCATCGAGGATAACTGTTTTATTGGTTCACGTTGCATCGTGGTGGAAGGGGTACATGTAGGCAGGGAAGCCGTGCTTGGCGCCAGTGTGGTACTTACCGGAACCACCAAAATTATCGATGTTACAGGCTCTGAACCCAAAGAATACAAAGGGTATGTGCCGCCGCGTTCGGTGGTGATACCGGGCAGCATGCCCAAAGATTTTCCTTCGGGCAAATACTGGGTCCCCTGCGCCCTGATTATCGGCCAGAGAAAGGAATCGACCAACCTGAAAACCTCCCTGAACGATGCCCTGAGGGAGTACAATGTAGCCGTATAACCTGCTGTTATGAGGATAGGGTTCGACGCCAAGCGTGCATTCTATAACCGCAGCGGACTGGGCAATTACAGCCGTGATACTATCCGTATTCTGGCCGAACATTATCCTCAGTACTCAACCTTTGCATACACTCCCGGACCAGGGGAAGAAGGACTTTTTATTCCACCGCAGACCTGCCAGGTTCGCCAGCCCTCTTCGGCATTCTACAAAACATTTTCATCTGTCTGGAGAAGCTATGGAATCGGCAGCGACCTTGACCGCGATGCCATTGATCTGTATCATGGGCTGTCGAATGAACTGCCGTTGGGACTCTCATCGGGAAAGATCTGGAAGGTGGTGACCATCCACGACCTGATTTTCATGCGCCACCCCGAATATTTTAAGCCGGTTGACCGCTGGATATACCGGCAGAAGTTCACGTATGCCGCACGCAAGGCAGATGCGGTGATTGCGGTGAGCCGGTATACCGCAAAAGACATCATAGAAATCCTGAACATTCCTGAGGATAAGGTACACGTGGTGTACCAGGGGTACAATGCCATTTTCGCGCAGGAACCCGGCAGGGAATCCCTGCGTTTGATAAAGGAGAAATACAATCTGCCTGACGCTTTTATACTGGCTGTAGGGACCTTGGAAAGGCGGAAGAATCAGTTGTCGGTTCTCAAAGCCCTGTGGGAAGGGAAAATGAATATGCCGGTGATAATGATAGGAAAAGCTACGGCCTACAAGCGGGAGATGGAAGAGTATATCGACCGGAATAAAATTCCTGGCGTTCAATTTCTGCACCAGGTACCGACGGCCGACCTGCCCATGATATACCGGCAGGCAGCGATGGTGGTATATCCTTCGCTTATCGAGGGTTTTGGAATACCCGTGCTGGAAGCGGTTGTTTGCGGTACACCGGTGATCACATCGGCGGACAGTTG
>JAKAMP010000050.1 GCA_021812865.1 Bacteroidota bacterium
CCAAAGAAAACTTCAGGAAAGAGCATATTTCGTTCCGTGAACTGGGTCGATATTGGTCAAATTTTGTGCCTGCCGTTTTGAATTGTAAGTTTCATTATATATATTCAAACGTTATTTTATAATTTTTGTGCGTGGAAGATTAGAATAAATAAATATGATGACATCCAGCCTAACCTAGCAGAACCTAATAACCTAATTATTCAAACATCATGAAACGTGAAATTCTTCTGTTGACATTATCTTGCTTTTTTGCAGCATCCGTTTTTGCACAGACCGATTTTCTTCCCGGGTATGTTGTGAAAAGCAGCGGGGACACGATAAGAGGATTGATTTATATGGGCAGCTCTAAAGAAAATTCCCAGAAATGTATTTTTAAACTGAATAAAAAGGCAAAATCAACGGCATACCGGCCCGATGATATTCAATCGTACCATTATGATAACAGTCTGTTTTATTTTAGTCGGCCCATTAAAGTGGAAGGTGAAATAAAAAGGGTTTTTCTTGAATGGGCTGTAAAAGGAAAGCTGGATTTGTTTTTATACGTGGATCCAAAGAAGGCCATGAGGTACTTTGTAGACAAGGGAGATGGCGGATTTGTTGAATTGGTAAACACTACCCGGCAGGTAACCGATAGCGCAGGGGGCAGGTTTCTCAGGGAGAACAAGGAATATGCAGCAACCCTGGCCATAATGCTGCAGGATTGTCCCACCATTATTCCGGAGATATATAGCAGCAAATTCGAGGCAAAAGATTTGATTAAGGTGTCGGCTGATTATCATAACAAAGTCTGTCCTGACCAACAATGCACCATTTTTGAAAGACCCATGTCAGGCAAGATTGTTCGTATTGGTCCGTTTATCGAATATTATTCATCGACGTTGAAGCAGCCGGTATTCACTACATACTCAGGAGTTGTACAGGCGCTTTCGAAAATACATTATCAAACTGTAAACACTTTTTCTGCCGGAGCATTCTTTGAACTGTCTAATTTCACATTTTTAAGTCCCCGGGTTGTTTTGCGCACTGAATTGTCATATGTTCAGGCTAAGTATGGGGATGCAGTGTATGGAACCATTTATGCAGTAAACCGGATACGCCTGGCCGAAATGTTCAAATATTCGTTTACCCTTGGTAGGTTCCGGCCATCGCTGGCTGTTGGCCCTGCCTTTTATATTCGCACGTATGGAAATACCTATAATAAATCGGTTACGATAGTCAATGCATACAATACTGAACAGACTATCAATATTGAGTTTCCGACTTTTAAGAGAGGAATAAATGTGACATTAAGCGGTCAGTTAGGATTCGATTATTTTGTATCAGACAAGGTGAACATCGCACTGATAGGTGGTTATGAATACCTTAGTCAGTTTGTAGGGTATTCGGATGATAAATCTTATACAAAGAATATTACCGTTCAAGTAGGATTTGGTTATCGGCTAAAATAGGGGATTTTCTTTTTTGCATTGCATCAAAAAACACGGGAGCCTAATGCTCCCGTGTTGCTTTTTCATATGGGCGAAACAAGTGAATCAGGAAGGCATTCGTCCCATCATCTGCCGCTCCACCATCCAGCCGGGGTATTCCGGGGTAAGGGCGCTGATGTTTTCCAGTTTCTGAATTTCTTCCTCGGAAAGCTTCAGCGAAGTGGCCTCAATGTTATCGAGCAATTGTTCTTCCTTCTTTGCCCCGATGATGATGCTGGTAACGCCGGGTTTCTGAAGGAGCCATGCCAATGCCACACGGGCCACGGAGGCATGGTGTTCTTTTGCGATGGGAGCCATCACATCGATGATGTCGTAGGCTTTGGGTTTATTTACGGGTGGAAAGTCGAAGCTGTCGCGGCGGCTGTCGCCTGCTTTTTCTTTATCGCGTGTATATTTTCCTGAAAGGAAACCTCCTGCCAGGGGGCTCCAGGGCATCAGCGCCATTCCTTCGCTCTGGGCCATAGGAATGATTTCCCGCTCAATGTCGCGCCCGGCAATACTGTAATAGTTCTGCAGGGCCGCGAACTGCGTCCACCCCATATGCCGGGCAATGCCATTGGCTTTGGTCACCATCCATGCCGGATGGTTACTGATACCCAGGTAACGAACCTTTCCGGCCCTCACCACGTCTTCGAGCCCGCGCATGGTTTCTTCCAGCGGGGTGAGCGGATCCACCCCGTGAATATACAGCATATCCACATGATCCAACTCGAGCCGCCGGAGACTGTCATTCACTGCATCGGCAATATGCAACCGGGACAAGCCTACCTGGTTGGCGCCGCTGCCCATCCTTATACGCAGCTTGGTGGCTATAACCACCTGTTGCCTGGGAACATCAAGGGTTCGCAGAGCCTTTCCCAGCATGATCTCCGAAAGTCCTTCCGAATAGGCATTGGCCGTATCGATAAAATTGATTCCTTTGTCGATAGCCGTTCCAACGAGCTTATTCACTTCATCCTGTGGCATCTGGCCAATGGCCTGCCAGTATCCCTTTCCGCCAAAAGTCATGGCGCCAAGGCAGAGTTCAGACACAAACACTCCTGTTTTTCCAAGCAAATTGTATTTCATGGCCTAAATATTTAATGATATAAAGGTAAATCCATTTTCAACAACAGCCTGAATCCGGATTTGTTTTTTCAATGCAGAAAAATTCCTTTATATCCGGAACGGAGTGTTCCGGAACCGCCATCGGCAGGGGCTGTTATTGCTTCTGCTTTGTCTGTTACAGGTTGTGAAGCAGTTCAGCCACCAGCACGGCACAATAATTTCCGATAGTATACCCTATAATTCCCGTAGTGATCCCCGATACGATGATCTCTCTGTTTTTCAGGGATGCAGCTACCATAGGGACAAAAGGTGCAGAGTTGATCAGGGCATTGGAGGTGATGATCACCGTATCGGCATCGATCCTGAACAGGGCCGATATCAGAACCTGCAGGAGCAATGATCCGAATATGGCGAGGGTGATGTAAAGCAGAAGCGGGGCAGAAATGTTCACCAGAGCGTGTATATTGGCCATGCTGGCCACGTTGATGCTGAACACCAGGATAAAATACATGCCGGCTTCGAAGGTTTTATCAATACGGTGCACCGGGGGCAGGAGGGAGACCAGTATGCCGAGCGTAGTGATGGTGAGAATGACCACCAGCATCACGGAATTTTCGTGCACAAGCAACGATAAAGCCCCACCAGCAGCAAATATCAGGATGGACAATCCTACTGCTTTCAGCAGAGGAAGGAACTTGTCCCTTTTCAGGATGCCCTCATAATTCTCGAATTGGGCATTCATCTCCTTTGGGTGGTTGTCATTAGATTGCGGACTAAAGGGCGGCAGTACCAGCAGGAATACTTTTTGAGCAATAGTCATCAGAAACAGCAGGTATATCGACGACATGAGCATGTCGTATGTGTGGGTCATGATATATGAGGAGGGATCGATATGGAGCATCAGCTTCACGGAGGCCATATTGGCAGTTCCCCCAATGTATACGGCAATGAGCAGGCCTGCAATCTTCCAGAGCTCCTTTATGGAACCGTTGTTAAAGATGAAGTAGCCGGCCATCACTGCTATCACCACGGAGACAATGGCGATAAGAAGCGCCAGGAGGGTCCGCCCGGCCAGGTGAAGCCAACTTTTAAAGTTTGACGAGAACAGCAGCAAGGGTATAGCCAATGGAATGGTAATGGTGTTAATGGTATCCTGCACATTCCCGGCCCATCCGGGTAATAGCCCGCTGGTTCCCATGATCAGTCCAATCACATAGGCAATAATGATGGCTCCGACCTTATTCAGGAAAGGAAATATTTTGCAAAAGTAAAGAATCAGGGCAGGAGTGAGAAAATAAAAAAGGACTAGGGCAATTTTTCCGGCAACCATACTGCATTTAATTTATTGGTTCTGAATATATAGCAATACCTCAATATGATCAATGGGTATTTATACCCAGACTGCTGTAGTCGCACAGATTGGTCCCGAAAAGGGATCGGATCAGGACCTCTAAATTCTTATACCGATCACCAGCATATCGTCCATTTGTTCATTTGTGCGCATCCAGTTCTTCATGGTTGTTTCGAGTATGTCTTTCTGTTCTTTCATTGGTCTGTTATGGATATTCAGCAGCAGCTGGCGGAAGGCTTTGGAGTTGAATTTCCTGTCGTCGTCCCCGCCGAACTGCGATATATATCCATCGGAGAAGATATACAGTGCATCACCCGCAGTAATATCGATCCAATGGCTACTGAAGTTCTCCTTTTCGAAAACATGGGCGCCAATGGGCATTCGGTTGGCGGGGATCTCGTGCATTTCACCCTTTCTGATGAGCACAAGGGGATTGAAGGCACCTGCATATTCCACCTTCATTTGCTGGCGGTCGATAATGACAAGGGCAATGTCCATTCCGTCCTGTATATCGACATTCTCAACCTTCTGTGATAAGGTATTCAGCACATTCTGCCTAAGCTCATTCAGAATGTCATTGGCCCGCGGCAATTCCTGCCCGTTCACGATCTCGTTCAGAAACGATATGCCCAGCATGCTCATGAATGCACCCGGCACGCCATGACCGGTGCAATCGGCTGCAACTACCATGGTTTTTTCCTTTTTCCGGGTCATCCAGTAGAAATCGCCGCTTACAATGTTGCGTGGCTTGAAGAAAATGAAGCTGTCGGGAATGATTTGCGTAACCTCCGATTCCGAAGGCATCACAGCAGTCTGGATGCGTTTGGCATAGAGTATGCTGTCGGTGATTTCCTGGTTTTGCAAAGCGATGCGGTAATTCTGATCTTCAAGGGCATTATTCTGCGCTTCGATTTCATCGCGCTGGGCTTCGATCTCTTCCTTCTGCTGAAGTATTTCTTCGTTACGCATGGCGAGCTCGTCGCGCTGTTCCTCAATCCGTTCTTTCTGATGCTGAATCTCCAACGTACGCTCACGTACCTTTTCCTCCAGTTTCTGTTTCTCTGCTTTGAGATTCCTTACCCTCAGTCTAATAGCCAGGAGAACCAGCGCGACCAACATCATCACACAAAGCAGGATGAACCAGATTTTCAGATAGAATGGCGGCCGTACGGTGAAGGTAAGGGTTTGTTCATTGGAAATCACACCCAGAATGTTCCTTGCCCGCACGCGTAGCGCATGTTTCCCGTATGGAACAAACTGCCTGATATGGGCATTGGTTGTGGACCAATCGGACCACGTGTTCATCATAGGCTCAATCATGTACTGATATTCCACGGCATTCTCTTTGAGGTAAAAAGGCGCAACCAGGTCGAAACTCAAGGCGCTGGTGGAATAATCAACTACAAAATTCTCAAGGGGAAATAATTTCTTCTGATCGTTCTTCACATCCTTGACCAGCAGGGAAAATGAGCGACTTGCGCCGGCCTGTGCCCGGCTCTCAATGCAGGCAAGGTGACTGTTCATATCTACAACCCACAGGTTACCGGTTTCATCGAGTGTGAGTTCCTGCACTCCGTCAAAAAGGTTCAGGTAGGGTACCAGCTGTTCATGGAACCGGGCCTGGTCTGCTGAAACCACGCACCATTGATTATCAATGTAGGCAAGGGCAACCGATGGAATGGAAAGGTAATACCGGGGTTGGGTCATGCCTGCCTGCCGGAACAACTGCAGCGAATCACCCTGGAACTTGTAAATACCGGTTGAAATGAACACATACAATTGTTTTCCGATAAATTTTATGCGAAGGGGCTCAGTATAATCGGTTTGGACATAGATAGGCTTGACAACTGCCGGGATACCTTTTTCATTTAGTTTTATCCTATAGAGGAATCCTTCACTGCCCATCCATAGCGTACCTTCGCGATCTTCTTCCACATCATAAATAGTTCTGTTCTTCAGTTCATTGAATTGGTGCAGCAATTGCCATTTGCCGTTTTCATAACGGTAACTCCGCACACCTGAAGAAGCGCCTGCGTATAAAGTCTTATTATCGCCGGAGGCCTTGATAAACCGGATGTATGTATCTAAAATTACAGGAGTGGCCTTGCTCCCGGTGATGTCATAGAGTCCGATGTTGGTAGCCACTAGGAGTCTGTTGCCCATAACGAGCATCTGTCGGCATTTGCCGGCAATTCCCTCCACTTTAATGTAACGGTAGTGAACCGCTTGCAGGGAATAGATGCGCTTTTTCTGAAGAGCAATTTCTGGCGCCTGCTCGGCCTGTTCTTTCTTTTCTTCAGGCTGGAAGCTGCCGAATATTCGCGCCAGGAAGCCAGGTTTTTTTTCAGTGGACTGCTGCTCTTCCTGTTGTTTTTTGAGTTTTCTCAGTTCACGCTTCGAAAGGGTACTGGTCTTCAGGGTGTCAGCCTGCGCCTTTGTTGTCTTTTCCCCTGTAGCCGATAAGTCTTTGCTCTTGTCTGGGCTGCTGCGTAGGTTGTTGTGCGGGCTTTTTTTAACGGCGACATCCGTGGCTACATATTCTTCGAACTTTTTCAGGAAATACACTCCTTCATTGGAATTGACATAAATGGTATTGTTGAAGTAGACCATGGTATTCAGGGTTCCCTGAATTCCTGGGTAGTTACTGAAATTTTTCACAGGAAACTGCAGGGCCACCCGGCTCAGGCCATATTGGTGCGCCAGCCATAGCCCGTCATTTCTGTCTTTGCCCAGGGCATATATTTCATCGTCAGGCAGACCAGAAGTGAAATTCAAGAAATAATCCGTCTTACCGGTTTGTTTATCAATGATGAGGCATCCTCCCAGGAGAGTAGAGAGGGCATAACGGTGGCCAAGATCGATACCGTTCTGCAGGATACTTTCCTTCATATAGATACTGTCGCTTATGGCCAACGGAATGATCCTCCGGCCGTCGAACCTGTAAAGGGCTCCGTTCTCGGTGCCAAACATGCATTCGTCCTTAGCCAGGGGAATGGAAAATAATATCTTTTCCGAAGCCAGAGCTAAAATGCCGGACGGCTTCAGTGAACCGTCAGTGGCCTCCATTAGCCCGTCTCTGCTGCTATTCAAGAATATCCTTTTATTCAGGTACACCATTCCGTGAAATGCAGTATTCCGCGGAGCTGTCAACGTTTTACTGATTTTATATTCCTGAAAGGAAAGCTGAAGTACCATGCCTTCGCTGTAAAACCATGCTGACCCTGCTGCAACCTGGATATGGTTGAAATTGCCGGTCAATTCCTTATCGATGAATAATGAAACATAATGATACTGCCCTCTGGAATCTCTTTCCACATAGCCAATGTCGTTCATGCCTCCGACCAAAATGCGGTTATGAATTGTATCGAGGGCAAGGGCAAGGGGAGGAGTGGGGGTAGGGATGAGAAACCTCTCTTCGGAATCAAAATAAACGATTCCTCTGCGGCTGGCGAAGTACATCACTTGATCACTTCCCTGAACGATGGAGAAAATGCGCTGGTCGTTCAGTTCATCAAGCGGAAAATTTGAAATGTATGGATTCCCTTTCTGTGCCTCAGTGCTGCCTGTGAAGATCAATATGAGCACAGACAGCAGGGCAATCCTTGAAACCTGTCTGTACATAGGTATTATTTTATGTTTATGGTCTGATACATCTTGTCAGAATAATATTGAAATGGCCTCTATGTTGAAGGCATTGCAAATATCTTTTGATTCCGGTTTGTAAAGATAATCAATTCGGTTCCGGAAGTGTTCAGTAATTTTGCCCCTTACGATCTTCATGGTGCTGTTCACCATGCCATTCTCCTCGGTAAAGGCTTCGTTCATTATGGCAATGGAGGCTGGCAGCCATCTCTGCGGGAACATGCTGGCATATTTTCGTCCGGTGCGGTACTCCCCAATTTCGCTTTCGATCAGTTTCAGCGCCGCTCTCTTTCCTTCGTCAGATTTTGAATCCAGACCCTTTTCAAGCAGGTATCTTTTAACCGCTTCCCGGTTGGGCACGATAAGCGCTACGGTGTAAGGATTCTGATTATTGTACAGCATGCACTGGTCAATGTATTTTGAGTTTTCAGTGAATGCTTCCTCAATTCCTTCCGGGCTGTATTTTTCTCCGTCATCGGCAATGAGCAGGCTCTTGAATCGTCCAAGCACATAGAGGAAACCGTCGGCATCCATATAGCCCATATCACCGGTATACAGCCACCCATCCCTGATGGTGTCGGCAGTGGCCTTCTCGTTGTTCCAGTACCCCTTCATTACGTTCTCGCCCATTACTACGATTTCACCCTTTTCGCCTATGGGCAGTTCATTGCCTTTCTCATCGCATATTTTCAGTTCAATGGGTTTTACCAGGTAGCCCGAAGAGCCAAGCTTGGCCAGTCTCTCAGAATTGGAGGAGATGATGGGGGAAGCCTCGCTGAGTCCGTATCCCTGAAACATGGGAATGCCCAAGGCATAGAAGAAGCGTTGAAGTTCTATGTCCAGCAGGGCGCCTCCTCCAATGAAAAACCTGAGCTGACCCCCAAAATTTTCACGGACTTTTTTGAACAGAATAGAGCTGAATAGGCTGTTCAAAGGCTTCAGCATGATTCTCCATCCTTTCCCTTTGTCAAAGCCAATGCCGTTGTATGCATAGGCCACCTTCAGGGCGAAATTAAACAGGCCCTCCACTAATTTTCCTTTTTCATGAATGCCTTTCTCGATATTTTTTCTGAAGTTCTTGGCCAGGGCAGGCACAGAAAGCAGGAAAACCGGTTTCACCTCCTTAATATTGATGGGTATGTTTTTCAGGGTATCCATGGCTGTTTTTCCTGTTTTCACCGAAGCGATCCGGGCCCCGGCGGCCATCATGATGTAAATGCCTGCTGTATGGGCAAAAGCATGATCCCAGGGAAGGATAAGCAGGCTGGAATACCAGGGATGAACATCCATGAGGGTAAGTCCCTGTTCCACATTGGCCGTGTAGTTCCTGTGAGAGAGAATAATGCCTTTGGGATCGGCAGTTGTTCCTGATGTGTAGCAGATATTGGCATAATCATCATCCGTAACCGATGCCCGGCGTTCATTGAATCCCTGCCGGTTCACTTTCAAGTACTCGTCGCCCATCTGCAATACTTTCTCATACAGAATGTCCTTGTGGTGAAGGTTTTCGACAAGATCAAGGATGATAATCTTTTCGAGCGAGCCGATCTGATCCTTCAAGGTTTCCAACTTGGCATTTTGTGAGCCCGAAACGACGATCATTCTTGCCCCGCTGTGTGTGAGCCTGAAACGAATGTCTTCCGGTTCTGTGAGTTTAATGGAAAGGGGAACATTTACTGCGCCTGAATACAAAACACCCAGTTCGCTGATAACCCAATCATTCCTTCCTTCTGAAAGCAAGGCCAGCCGGTCGCCTTTTTGTATTCCCAGGCTCATCAGCCCGGCGGCAAACCGGAATACCTCTTGCTGCACCTGGCGATAGATCATGTTTTCATACATATCGCCCTTCTTTTCCATCAAGTAAGAATTATCGCCAAATCTGGCGACGCTACTTTCGAAAAGGTCCAGAATAGTCTTCATCAGGTCGGCTTTAGGGTTTCAGGTACCAATATTAGCCTAAAATAAACATTTAAAAAAGAGAAATTTGGCTAATGACCGTCTTCATTGTGCTTCCTTGAGAATTTTTTTGCAATTCCAGGATGTGCATGATTTCTAACCAACCCATGGAATAAAAAAGAAAAGGACTGGCATGATATATTTTTTTGAAAACGGGCTTTCCTGGTTTGCTGAAAAATTGAGTGTTGAACCTGAAGGACTGCAAAATCATTTCAGTTTGTCAAGGCTAAAGTTGAGCCAGTTTATTACTATGTGATGATGTGGAATAACCTTACTTCATTTTTTTAGCTGGATAAAAGTTCTATTTTTGAGCCTTTATTTTTAGAATAGGTATTTTATGCAAATGGAAAAGGCCACAATGAGAGATTCAGCGTTCATCCGATGGAGCGCGTTGGTGCTGATCAGCCTGGTGATGTTCTCCAGTTATTACTTTTATGATGTCTATTCGGGGATTAAATCGGCTTTGCAGGCCGCAACGGGTATGAGCAATGCCGATTATGGTGAGATGTATGGCGCCTATTCCTTTACCAACTCGTTTCTGCTCATGGCCTTCTTCGGGGGCATGATTCTCGACAGGTTCGGAATACGCAAAACGGGGATAGTTTTTATCAGTTTTATCACCCTTGGAACCTTCGTCACAGGGTATGGATCGAGTAATCTGTTTCACGAAGGTTCATTCGGTTACCGTTTCTTCAGTTCCTTTCTGAACGCCTATTCTCCTGCCCTGAAAATGATGAT
>JAKAMP010000051.1 GCA_021812865.1 Bacteroidota bacterium
GTTTCTCTTACCCTGGAAAAGTTCTGGGGCAAAGTTGCCATCAACCAGGTATATGCACCGTTTGAAAATAATGCATGGTTGCCCGTAACACACAGCTTTTTCATCGATGCTTCCTACCTGGGCATACAGGCATCATACAATTATTCGGCCACTGTTAAATACAAAGAGGTGACCTTTAATACCAAGCTTGCCGGACCGGTGCCTGTTGGCAATGAAAATAAGCCGTTTAACAGGAAGCCCGAAACTCCGCACCAGGAAGAAGCTCAGAAGTTGGCGGACAAAGACGACCTGAGCCGTCACGATATGAAGAAACTGGCCCGTTCGACCAGCCGTGAAAATTCAAAAACCCGGAATGATTCTGCAAAATCGCTGGAGATCAAACCGAATGTGGTCGTCACTATGGCTCCCAACGCACTTGCACGCGATACAGACTACTGGAACAAAATTCGTCCTGTGCCTCTTACACCCGACGACCTTCGGGGATTCCACGAATATGACTCCATCCGGTCCACAATGAAAGGGAACAGTCCTGCCGACAGCCTCGCCAGAAAAAGAAATCACCGCACCATGCTGGCGGGTATCCTGGCAGGCAACTCATGGAGGCTTTGCGATTCTGCCCTTACCCTAAGGTACCGTGGATTTCTTAAGCCTGGAACGGTGGGGTTCAATACGGTGGATGGCTGGCGACTGCAGCAATCAGTATATCTTGAATGGAAAACGGATTCTCTCCATGAACTCACTTTCACTCCCATGCTGGCCTATGCCTTTGCCCGGAAATCTCTTCTTACTGATGCCATCGCCACATACTCCTATGCACCCATGCGCAGGGGATATGTTTTTATCCATACGGGAGCCTCAAGCGTCGATTATAATGCTGAATCAGGCATCCATCCTTTCGTCAACGCATTGTCATCATTGTTGTTCCGTGAAAATTACCTCAAGCTTACCAATCGAAGGATAATTGCTGCAGGCACACATATCGACATCGCCAATGGTTTACAGGCATCCCTGGCCGCAAGCTATATCCGTTTCGCAAAACTCGATAACGAAACCAACTATTCTTTTTTATACCACAGCAAGGAGTATAGTTCTAATGTGCCTGACAATCCATGGTTCAGCCAGCCGCACGATTCGGTTTCCCGGGCATTTATGCTGAACCTGGCGTTCGAATATACGCCTGAATACTTTTACGTGGTGAAGCATCACCGGAAGATCATGGTTCGCTCGAAATATCCATCCTTCGGTATATCATATACTCTGGCAATCCCGGGAATAGACGGCAGCAATGAATCGTTCGGACGCCTGGAAGGTTCCGTAAGACAGCATCTGCATGTTGGACTGCAGTCTGAGCTTAAGTACTCCCTGAATGCCGGCGTTTTCACTCATGTTCATTCTATCAGTTTTCCTAACTTCAGACACTTCGGCACCGAGCCTTTGCCTGTTTATATTGGGTACATGAACAGCAACTTCCAGCTCCTGGATTTTTACCGATACAGCACGGACAACAGGTATGCAGAAGCACATGTTTCCCTAAACAGTTCCCTTCTGCTGCTTAAACGGCTTCCTTTTTTCAGCAACCGAATATGGAGCGAAAACCTCTTTCTCAACTACCTGGCGGTCCCCGGCATGCCCAATTATATTGAAACGGGTTATGGCCTGGGCAATGTATTGGGAATCCTGAATCTGGGCATATTCGGCTCTTTTGAATCCTTTTCCTTTAAGGCCGCAGGATTCAGAATTTCCCTTGCATTGGACCCGTACCAGTAACCACTTGACCTTTCCACCAAAAAAAAGCGCTCCCAGCCCTTCAGGTATTGGGACCATTCCTCTTGCTGGCATTAAAAAGCGCTTCAGACGCAGAAAATCAGTCCGGATTATGCCGGGAATGTTTATCTTGGGCAGGGCAATTTCGTTTGGATGGGATTCGCGGATTATGGAAAGTCAGATACATGCTGATTCCCGTTAAAATACAGGAATGGTGCAACGGAGGTTTTCCGCAAGCGCAGAAGGGAATAAGCCCTGCCGGATGTATGAAAACCAGGCAGGTTCATGATCCTCCCCTTACCGGATAAAAGGAACCAGTTGAAAAAAATTACGTACTACTAATTGATTACCCAATGAAGCACGAAAAACTGACCACGAAAGAAAACCTTCTGCCCTTCATTCTCATTACCGCTTTGTTCTTTTTGTGGGGAATGGCCCATGGCATGCTCGATGTACTGAACAAGCATTTTCAGGATGTGTTGCAGATATCCAAAGCCCGCTCCGGACTCATCCAGTTCTCGGTATATTTTGCCTACTTTTCGATGGCAGTGCCTGCAGGTTTGTTCATGAAACGTTTTGGGTATAAATATGGAATCATCATGGGATTGCTGCTTTTTGCACTCGGCGCCTACCTCATCATCCCGGCTTCTCTTACTCAGTCGTTCTGGTTCTTCCTCACCGGCCTGTTCATTCTGGGATGCGGACTCACTACCCTTGAAACAGCCGCAAATCCATATACCACCAGACTTGGACCCAATGAAACAGCAGAAAGAAGGATTAACTTCTCACAGTCGTTCAATGGCCTGGCATGGATTGTGGGCCCTATCATCGGTGGTTTGTTCATCCTGGGAAACGACGGGGGTGAAACAGGCAACAAGCTCCATTCCCTCATCACACCCTATGTCGTTATCGGAACCATTGTACTGATCATTGCCCTGATTTATGTGCGCACTCCCCTGCCTGAGATCAAAGAAGAAGAAGCCGAGCCTGCCGGAGGAGACCCGGGAAATCCGGTGGTTACAGCCAAACCATTGATCCAACAAAGACATTTTGTGCTTGCCGTATTCGCCCAGTTCTGCTATGTAGCTGCACAAACAGGAATATTCAGCTTTTTTGTGAATTATATGACCGACCCCGCACTGCAGCCTCATTTCGAAAAAACCACTGCTTCTTTCATGCTGGGCATAGGTGGATTCGGCCTGTTCATGATCGGAAGGGTTTCAGGCAGCTACCTGATGACCTTCTTCAAACCTGCCCGACTCCTGTCCTTATACGCTGCAGCCTGCATCATTCTCCTTCCTATCGTAAGCAGTAGCTTCGGCTGGGTTTCCATCGTCTCTCTCTTCCTTATCTTTTTCTTCATGTCCATTATGTTTCCCACCATCTTTGCCCTTGGTATCAAAGACCTTGGACCGTCAACAAAAAAGGCCTCGTCCTTCATCGTCATGGCAATCGTTGGCGGAGCCATCTTCCCCATGCTTATGGGCCGCATCGCCGATGTGTATTCCATGTCGGCAGGCTTTTTCTTACCGATTCCGCTCTTCGCTTTTATCCTCTATTTTGCCCTGAAAGGACACAAACTTGCAGCATAATTAAATCTGTATTTTATGGGATACCAGGAAAAATGCTCTCATCCTTCTTTCAAGCGGTACTGCAAAGCCATTGAACTGAGAAACGATCCAGCCCTCATTGAAGCCTTCCGGAAGGTTCATGCGCCGGGCGCCGTATGGAAGGATCTCACACAGGGCATACGGGAAGTGGGCATCATCCACATGGAGATATCCCTTCTCGAAAACCGCTTGTTCATGATCATGGACACCGTACCGGAGTTCAACCACGACCAGGCTATGGCCGAACTTGCCTCCAAACCCCGGCAACAGGAATGGGAAACCTACGTATCCCGCTTCCAGAAAACCACTCCGGATGCTTCAGCAAGTGAAAAATGGCAGCTCATGGAGAGGATATTCAAACTGGAATAATTTGTCTAATTTAGAACGCATAAAGCTTCTTCCGATGAAAAAATCAGTTAATATTTTTGTTCTGCTTATTATTTTCATTGTAACGGGCCACGTATCCCGTGCCCAGGATATGTACCAGCCTACCTGGGAATCTCTTTCAAAATACCAATGTCCCGACTGGTTCAGGGACGCCAAGTTCGGCATTTTTATTCACTGGGGTGTGTATTCCGTTCCTGCCTTCAGCAGCGAATGGTACCCGCGCCAGATGTACGACCGGAACGATACCACTGTTTTCAATCATCACGTAAGAACCTACGGTACACAGGATAAATTCGGATACAAGGATTTCATCCCCATGTTCAGGGCAGAAAATTTCGACCCCAACGCGTGGATTGACCTTTTCATCAGGGCCGGGGCAAAATACGTGGTTCCGGTTGCCGAACACCACGACGGCTTCGCCATGTACAACACCAGTCTTTCCAAATGGAATGCCTTCAACATGGGGCCCAAGCGCGACATCATTGGCGAACTCGCAGCCGCTGCGCACAAACGGGGTATGATCTTCGGGCTCTCCTCGCACCGCATTGAACACTGGTTCTTCATGAGCGAAGGGAAAAAATTCAAATCCGATGTGCAGGATCCCACTTACGCCGATTTCTATGGCCCGGCAATGGACCAGCGGGATACAGCCATGACGGCCGAATACATGAACGACTGGCTGCTTCGTAACTGCGAACTGGTGGATAAATACCAGCCCCAGCTGTTTTGGTTCGACTGGTACATCGAACAATCCTGTCTCGAACCCTATCGCAAAACCTTTGCTGCCTATTATTACAATCACGCCATGCAGTGGAACAAAGGAGTGGTGATCAATTTCAAGAACCACGCCTTCCCAGACAATGTGGCGGTTTACGACATCGAACGCGGAAGCAGCAGGGCCACCCGACGTTACCCATGGCAGACCGACACTTCTGTTGGCAAAAAATCCTGGGGATACATCACTGGTGAAGAAAACAAGACCTCAAACGAGATCATCGACGCCCTGATCGACATCGTGAGCAAAAACGGCAACCTCCTGCTGAATATCGGTCCGAGGCCCGATGGAACCATCACACAAGGACAGCAGGATGTTCTGCTCGGAATCGGAGCCTGGCTAAAGGTGAATGGAGAAGCCATCTACGGAACCAGGCCATGGGTCGTAGCCGAAGAAGGTCCCACTATGGCAAATGACGGTTCCTTTGGCGATACGAAGCCTGTGAGCTACACTGCACAGGACATTCGATTCACCTCAAAAGGCGATACGGTATATGCCATGATCCTTGATGTTCCGGCAACGAAAACAATCGCTATCAGGTCACTGGCCGCCAGTAGCAATTCCTCCGCGAAAATCGCTTCCGTGGAACTGCTCGGCAGCGCTGAGAAAATCAAATGGTCGCAGAAAACCAGCGGACTCCTTATCCGCACTCCCAGGTCCATCCCTTGCAGGGAAGCCCTGGCCTTTAAGGTTGTGCTGCAAAGATGAAAGATCAAATATAAAAATACCCAATTACTCCTTCTATGAAGAAATCTGTTCTGTTATTCTTGCCGGTTCTGATCATGCTGTCAGGGCAAACCTCTTCCGCGCAGTCCAGCCATGTTTTATGGTACAGCCAGCCTGCCCGGTATTTCGAGCAAAGCATCCCCCTGGGTAACGGCACCATGGGCGCCTGCGTGTTTGGCGGTATCGATACTGACCAGATCCTCCTCAATGACGCCACTCTTTGGTCGGGCGAACCCGTCAACCCCAACATGAACCCAGAAGCATACAGGAACCTGGCTGCCGTGCGCGAAGCCCTGAAAAACGAGAATTATGCACTGGCCGATCAGCTGAATAAAAAGCTTCAGGGCAAATACTCCGAATCGTACCTTCCACTGGGAACGCTTCATATCCGTTTCAACGAAAATGACAAGGCCGACAGCTACCGGCGCGAACTGGATATTGCCAATGCCGTTTCGAAAGTGGATTACGAGGTGAACGGCGTGAAATACTCCCGTGAATACTTCATCTCCCACCCCGACGGCATCATGGTGATCAGGCTGACCTGCAGCAAAAAAGGCGCATTGAATTTCGATCTTCACCTGGGCAGCCTCATCAAACATGATTGGTTGGTGAAAGACCAGACCCTCACGATAAAAGGAGAGGCGCCTGTCGTGGATAAACCCAATTACGTGGGAAATAATACCCAATCCGTGCTCTTTGAAAAGAACAGGGGCATTCGCTTTTCGGTCATGGCGCGCATAAAGAATACCGATGGTAAAGTAACGGCTACCGACAGCACCCTGTCCCTCTCCGGTGCCACTGAAGCCCTCATTTTTGTTTCTGAAACCACGAGTTTCAACGGGTACGATAAAAACCCCGCCACAGAAGGTCTTGATGAGGTTGCCCTGGCCTCCGGCAAGATGAACAAGGCGTTCACGAGGTCCTTCACTGAACTGAAGAAAGCTCACGAAGCGGATTACCAGAAATATTTCAGCCGGGTGGAACTGAACCTTGGCAAAACCACCGCAACCGACCTCCCTACCGACGAACGCCTCAAAAGGTATGCGGAAGGAAAAGAAGACAACAATTTGGAAATCCTGTATTTTCAGTATGGCCGTTACCTCCTCATCAGCAGTTCACGCACTCCGGCAGTGCCGGCAAACCTGCAGGGCATTTGGAACCCCTATATGCGCCCGCCCTGGAGCAGCAATTACACCACCAACATCAACCTCGAAGAAAACTACTGGCTGGCCGAAAACACCAACCTGTCGGAAATGCATTCTCCCTTGCTGCAGTTCATTGGCAACCTGTCTGTAACCGGGAAAATCACAGCCAGAACATTTTACGGGGTGGACGGCTGGTGTGAATGCCACAACTCCGACATATGGGCCATGACCAACCCGGTGGGTGACTTCGGTTCGGGCGATCCCGTGTGGGCCAACTGGAATATGGGTGGCGCGTGGCTGAGCGCCCACCTGTGGGAACATTATCTTTTCACGCAGGACAAAGACTTTCTTAAAAATTATGCTTATGCAATCCTGAAGGGTGCAGCTCAGTTCTGCCTGGGCTGGCTGGTGGAAGATGCCAACGGTAACCTCATCACTTCTCCTTCAACCTCGCCCGAGAATAAATACGTGACCCCGCAAGGATACCACGGGGCAACCTTCTATGGAGGTACGGCCGATATTGCAATTATCCGCGCCTGTATGCAACAGGCTATAGATGCATCGTCCGTGCTGGGTGTCGACGAAGGCTTCCGCAAACAACTCGAATCGGCCATAGCACGGCTTCGCCCATACCAGGTCGGTAAAAAGGGAAACCTGCAGGAATGGTATTACGACTGGAACGACGAGGATCCGCAGCATCGCCACCAAAGTCACCTCTACGGATTATTCCCCGGGCACCAGATCACGCCTTATGCAACACCCGAACTGGCCAATGCATGCAGGAAAACCCTTGAAATTAAAGGAGACGAATCAACCGGATGGTCGAAAGCCTGGCGCATAAACCTCTGGGCAAGACTCGGCGACGGAAACCACGCGTATAAGATGTACCGCGAACTATTGCATTATGTTGAACCCGACGGTATGCGCACGAATTACTCCAACGGGGGAGGCACCTATCCCAACTTTTTCGACGCCCATCCTCCCTTCCAGATCGATGGCAACTTCGGGGGAGCAGCTGCCGTAGCCGAAATGCTGGTTCAGTCAACCGAAAAGGAAATCCGGCTTCTTCCCGCCCTCCCCGATGCATGGGCCGAAGGTTCGGTGAGAGGTATCTGCGCCCGGGGCGGTTTCATCATCTCCATGGAATGGAAAAACAAAAACCTGCAACGGGTAACGGTTTCCTCCGAAAAGGGAGGCAACACCTCCCTCCTCTGCGGTAACAAACAATTGCCCGTCTCCCTGAAAAAAGGAGAAAAAGTGACCTTAAAATGGTGAAATTATCACCTTCTAAAAAATGATACTTTAATTCTGGTTCCTTATGAAACGCCTGATCTTAATCCTGACAATTGCATTCAATATATATTCCGGTTATGCCCAGCAGAAAGTGGTTGTGGATGCCTCCAGACCGATAGCAAAGATCCAACCAACCATGTGGGGTCTCTTTTTCGAGGATATCAACTTCGCTGCCGATGGCGGACTGTATGCCGAACTGGTCAAGAACCGGTCGTTCGAGTTCGACGAGCCGATGATGGGCTGGGAATTGACTGCTTACAACGATTCCATCGGAAGGATATTCATCTTTCGCGACGAAACCAAAACCAATGCGCATTACATCAGACTGCAGTGTAACGTGGATAACACAGATTTCGGTGTAGTCAACGAAGGCTTCAGGGGAATAGGGCTCAGGGCTGGAAATCCTTATGATTTCTCAATCCTCGCCCGGAGCATACAGAACGGCAATGCCAGGCTGAACATCCGCTTGCTCAACCACGACGGTAAAACCCTGGCACAAACTGAAATTACGGTGAATTCAGGTGAATGGAAAAAATATTCTGCTGCCCTCACCCCTGCATCTACGGAAGAAAAAGCATCTCTTTCGGTTGCCCTCCAGGGAAAATCCACCGTCGATATCGATATGGTTTCCCTTTTCCCACGCGATACCTGGAAGAACAGACCGAATGTACTAAGGAAGGACCTGGTGCAGATGCTGGCGGACATGAAACCCGGATTCATCCGTTTTCCCGGCGGCTGCATCGTGGAAGGCCGCACCCTGCTGAGCCGTTACCAATGGAAAAACACGGTGGGCAACCCTGCCGACCGTAAGCTGATCATCAACCGGTGGAACACCGAATTCAAAAACAGGCTAACACCCGATTATTATCAGTCATACGGATTGGGTTTTTTCGAATATTTTCTTCTGGCAGAGGACATCGGCGCCGAACCCCTCCCCGTAATGAACTGTGGTATGGCCTGCCAGTTCAATACCAGTGAGCTGGCCCCGATGGAGAACCTCGATCCGTATGTGCAGGATGTGCTTGACCTGATTGAATTCGCCAATGGCGACACCACCTCTGAATGGGGGAAGTTGCGGGCTTCCATGGGACACCCGGCACCCTTCCATCTTAAAATGGTAGGTATAGGCAACGAACAATGGGGCCCACAGTATTTTGAAAGATATAAAGTCTTCGCCGAAGCCATTCATCGCAAATATCCCGGCATCAGGCTTGTCTCAGGTGCAGGACCTTTTCCCGGAGGAGAGGATTTTAATTATGCCTGGAAACAGCTTCGACATCTGAATGCCGACTTGGTGGATGAACACTATTACAGTAGTCCGAAGTGGTTTTTACAAAATGCCACACGATATGATTCCTATGACCGTAAAGGGCCCAAGGTCTTCGCGGGCGAATATGCCGCTCACGACCCACGGGCAAAGGCCCCAGAGCTGAAAAATAACTGGGAAGCGTCACTCGCTGAGGCTGCATTTATGACCGGGTTGGAACGAAATGCCGATGTAGTATTCATGGCTTCGTATGCCCCCCTGTTTGCCAACGCTGAGGCATGGCAGTGGACTCCCGACCTCATCTGGTTCAATGGCCTTGCAGCCTTTGGAACACCCAACTATTATGTTCAGAAAATGTTCTCCTCCAACCGCGGAACAGAAGTTCTGCCAGCCCTTTCCAACGGAAAGCCCATCGCAGGCCAGGACAGTCTGTATATTTCAGCTTGTATAGACAGCAGTACTGACAAGGGCTCAGAGGAGATCATTTTAAAGATGGTCAATGTGTCCTCCCGCCCTGCCCACCTCGATATTACACTTAACGGGGTGAAAAGAACCGACAATAAGGCCATGCTGGAAGTACTGTCATCCGGGGATCCCCTGGCAGTGAACTCATTCAGCACACCAACCGCCATTGCCCCTGTAGACAAAACCATGGATACAAAAGGCCGGTCAATTGAAATCATATTGGACGCAAATTCCCTCACCCTACTAAAAGTTCACTGCAAAAGATAAAGCCTGTTGGTCAGAATCGTCCCAAAAATAAAATCCCTGTATTCCCTCATCCGGGGAATCCAGGGATTTCCTTTTATAATGTATTTGAGCGATTCTATAATTGAACGGACTGCTGCTCTCCCTTGTAAAATACAGTCTTGTCAGCCGATGAAGTAATCTCCAGGCCCTTGCCCTTCTCCTGGTTCACCAGCACGATGCGGAACGTCCTTGCCTCGAGCATACCCGGGAAGGTACCCTGTCTCTGGCCGATCGTCAATGTATGCTGTGTATCGTTCCAGTGAAAGTGTATAGTTGCATATACACCCTTCTCGTAATCGTAATTGACGTTTTCATCTCCGTACAACACGAAGTCGGCATCATCGCCGCGATAGATGCGAATCTCCAGCGGATCAACGGGCCGCTCGGTGGCGTACTCGAGGAATGGACCCATAGGAACGATCGAACCAGCTTTCACATATAGCGGGAGGGTTTCGATAGGCGCCGGTGCATCGATAG